>CAXBKM010000193.1:0-4440 GCA_963976265.1 uncultured Maricaulaceae bacterium | reverse complement strand
TCGCTGGCCGGGTTCAGGGAGAGCGCTATAACGAGCAGGGCATGGCGTCGATCAATCGATGAATCGTCGATCCCGCGCTTGACCAAGGAGCGGTCCCGGCTCAAACACGCAAGCAATGGAGTGGGATTGCAATGGATTGGGACAAGCTGAAATCATTTCATGCGGCCGCTGAAGCCGGCTCCCTGACCGGTGCTGCCGATGCACTGCAATTGTCGCAATCGGCAGTGAGCCGGCAGATCGCCGCGCTGGAAACCGATCTTGGCGTCAAGCTGTTCCACCGGCATGCACGCGGCCTGATCCCTACTGAACCGGGCCGACTGCTTTACAAGGTCGCCCACGATATTTCGACCAAGGTTGCGCTTGCCGAAGCCATGGTCACGGACAGCCGCGACAAGCCATCGGGTGATTTGCGGGTCACGGCGCCGATTGCATTGGGCTCTGTCTGGCTGGCCCCCCGGCTGGCAAATTTCAATGCCGCCTATCCGGATATCAATATCCATCTCCTGCTCGATGATCGCGAGCTGGATATTGCCGGACTGGAAGCCGATTGCGCGATCCGGCCCTGGCCATCGACCCAGAATGATCTGATCCAGCGCAAGCTCATGGATGTCCACCAACACATGTATGCCGGTCGCGCCTATCTGGAACGCAAGGGAACGCCGCAATCCGTCGGCGATCTCGACATGCACAGCTTCATTCACTACGGACCGCCACATCTGGCCCCCATCCCGCATCTTGACTGGGCAGCGCGCGTCGGCCACGCGGATAGCGATAGCGTCCGGGCGGCCACGATCACGGCCAACTCGATCATGGCGATCGCCAATGCCGCTGAAGTCGGTTTGGGGATTGCAGGACTGCCAGATTACGTCACGCGCGGGAATGACAGGCTGTTGCGGGTTTTGCCGGATGTTGAAGGCCCCACCTTCGAGGTTTATTTCGTCTATCCATCAGAGCTTCGCGGCACCAGCCGGGTGACAGCCTTCCGCGATTTCCTGATTGCCGAAGCTCGGCGCGACGCCCCGTAAAACGGGATTTTGTATGGTTCGGGAAGGTTTTGCTGCACTGCGGCAAAATTGCATAGCCGAAATGCCCAAACAGGGCTGGAATTCTCGTAACGGATAACCATATTAGAAGTCGACAAGGCGATCCCAATCGTTCTGTCCCTTCGAGATTGCATACTGTCTCCTCCCCGACACATGTATGCGACACTGCGCCGGGCCTGTCTCCTCCCCTTCAGGTCCGGCGCATTTCGTTTCAGCCTTGGCGCACAACAAAAAACCCCCGAAGGCTGACCTTCAGGGGTTTTGTTCTTTGGCAATATGGGTTCGAGATCAGCCCAGAGTCGAACGCAGCATCCAGGCTGTCTTTTCGTGAGCATTAATACGCGGTGCCAAGAGATCACCGGTCGCTTCATCGCCATGTTGGCCGGCCAGTTCGAGCGCTTTGCGGATCGTCGCGACCACAGCCTCATGACCTTTAACGAGATCGGCGATCATGTCGTCGGCTGCTGTGGCTTTTGCATCGGATTCTATCGAGGCCGCCTTGCCCATTTCGGCATAGGAATTGGGTGCCTTGGGACCCAGGGCGCGGATGCGTTCCGCGATATCATCGGTCGCCGTCCAAAGCTCGTTATATTGGGCTTCAAACAAATTGTGCAGATCGTGGAAACGCGGGCCTGTGACATTCCAGTGATAGGCGTGCGTTTTAAAATACAGCGCGTAGGTATCCGCAAGCACGGCCGTCACGGCGTCGGCCATGGTTTGGCGTTGTTCGTTGGATAATCCCATATTGATGCTCATGCCATTCACCTCTTGATTGTTGAGTTCGATGAGAGATATGGGGTAAGCCGCGCTATAGATCAAATGATCTATTATTGTAGTTCATATTAATTTTTCCTATGCCGTGCCGAGTGACTCACAGAAACGCCGAATCCGTTGACCGGCATCCTTCAAAACATCGTCGCTTGTCGCATAGGACAGGCGGAAAGCAGGCGATGAACCAAAGGCCGTTCCGGGAACCACGGCGACACCTTCGGCTTCGAGCAGGGCATCGCAAAAATCAATGTCGTCCTTGATCACTTGGCCGTCAGATGTCCGACGTCCGATCAATTCTGAACAATCTGCATATATATAGAAGGCGCCTTCCGGCGTCGGCGCACGCAAGCCCGGCGCAGCCTCGATATCGGCCAGCATGCGATCCCGGCGCGCCTTGAAGGTCGCATTGCGGGCCTCCAGAAAATCCATCGGCCCGTTCAGCGCGGCAACGGCGGCCCACTGGCTGATCGAACAGGCATTTGACGTGGTTTGCGAGATCACTTTTCGCATCGCGCCAATCAACGCCTTCGGTCCGGCTGCATAGCCAATCCGCCAACCTGTCATGGCAAACGCCTTGGAGACGCCATTCGTGGTGAGTGTGCGATCGTACAAGCCCGGTTCAACGCTGGCGATCGTCTCGGCCTGAAAACCGTCATAGACGATGTGCTCATACATATCGTCGGTCATGACGAGCACATGCGGATGCGCCAACAAGACGTCGGTTAGCGCCCTGACCTCGTCTCGCGTATAGCCCGCGCCGGTTGGATTGGATGGCGAATTGAAGATGAACCATTTGGTTTTCGGCGTAATCGCCGCATTCAAACCCTCCGGTGTCAGTTTGAAACTGTCCTCAACCCGCGTCGGCGCTGCGACAGGCGTACCACCCGCCAGCTTGACCATATCGGGATAGGACACCCAGTAAGGGGCCGGTATCACCACCTCGTCACCCGGATTGAGCGTCGCGGTCAGCGCATTGAACAGGATCGGCTTCCCACCCGGCGCCACGCTGATCTGCTCGGCTGTATAGTCCAGGCCATTCTCGCGCTTGAATTTGCCGATGATCGCATCCTTTAACTCAGGAATTCCATCAACGGGCGTGTAGCGCGTCTTGTTGGCGTTGATGGCAGCAATCGCGGCACTCTTGATATGGTCAGGCGTATCGAAATCGGGCTCGCCGACCCCCAGCGATATGATATCGACGCCCTGGGCTTTGAGCTCCCGCGCTTTCTGGCTGACCGCCAGCGTCGCGGACGGCGCAACGCGCGCAAGGGCATCCGATTGGGTGATGGTCATGGCGGCGGGCTCCGGCTGGCGTGATGTTCGACGGCAACCTAGCCCCAGCCGCGCGCCTGTCCAATCCTCTTGCCGCCCTATCGCCTCAATTGTCGCAAGATTGCCGCAACATTCTTCACATTGCCCCATCTCCGCCCTTCGCCGGACCGATGTGACGGTCAGCTTGATCACGGGAGAAACGAAAAGACGCATCCGGTCAGACCATTCGACACGGGCTGCGCAATGAAGGGGAAGGGACATGCGTCCATCACATCACAACGACATCGGGCTGGGAGCCTGGTTCGGGTTTTTGTTTGCCGCTGCAGCGCTCGCTGTCAGCGTTTTTTTGTATTCGGATTCACACGCCGATGACGGCCCTCTCAATGAAGACGGTCTTGTCCGTTTAAGCGAGATCAATGACGGCGCTCTACTTTTGCGTACCGTCGAAGCCGGCAGCTATATTCCGGCACCGCTCGTCGCGACCGATGTCAGTATTGATATTGCCGGACCGATTGTTCGCGCGACCGTGACCCAGCGTTTTGAAAATCCGTCTGATGCCTGGGTGGAAGGCACCTATGTCTTCCCCTTGCCTGAAAATTCAGGCGTCGACCGTCTGCGCATGATGATTGGTGATCGCTTCATCGAAGGTGAAATCCACGAACGTGCCGAAGCCCGCCGTATCTATGAAGATGCCCGAGATTCAGGGCAGCGCGCCAGCCTGATCGAACAGGAACGCCCGAACATGTTCACAAATTCGGTCGCCAACATAGGACCGGGTGAAACCATCATCGTCCAGATTGAGTATCAGGATGTGGCGCATTTGCGCGATGGCCAGTTCGAGATGCGTTTTCCGATGGGCCTGACACCGCGCTACACCCCGCAGAATGATCCAATGCTGATGGTATCGCATGATGAAGCGCGCAATTTGGCCGTCAACGATTCCGCGCGGATCACACCGCCGATAATGTTGCCCGAAAACGAGCCGCTAACGGCCCTGCGCCTGCCGGTCAATCTATCGATCAATCTGCAAGCCGGTTTCGAACTTGGAACGATTGCCAGCCTCTATCATTCAACCTTGGTCGACCGGTCCAACCCGCAAACGGCCATCGTTGAACTGGCCGATGGTCCGGTTCCGGCCAATCGCGATTTCGTCCTGACATGGACACAAGCCCAGCCGACCGAAGCCCATGCCGCCCTGTTCACGCAGGATTGGAACGGGTCCACCTATTTGCTCGCGCACATCGTCCCCCCGGCTGAACTCGGTACCAATGCGCCACGCCGAAACCGTGAGACCATCTTTGTCATCGACAATTCCGGTTCGATGGCCGGTGCCTCAATGAGCCAGGCCAAGGCT
>CAXBKM010000192.1:0-4465 GCA_963976265.1 uncultured Maricaulaceae bacterium | reverse complement strand
CGTCATTGCCGGTTTCAATCGCTTCGGCGGCGGCAGAATACATGGCACGGGTCAGCGCATTTTTTTTTTCGGGACGATTGAAACGAATGGTGCGAACACCGTTGCGGTCCTCGACAGTGACGTGATCGGTCATGGTTTAAGTCCTTGTGGGCCAGATCATGAATTTGAAACAAGATAGGGCATTTGGCGCAGGAAGCATCACTCAAAGTCCGCTGTCGCGATATGCGTCAACGCATCATGGAGAGCGTCGGCGGCATCTTCGCCGAGCGTGTCTTCGAGCGCCGCATTCATGTCTTTCAAGATTGCATCGGCGCGTTCGGCGGCATCACGTCCCGAGTCTGTTAGCGCAACAACCGCGCTGCGACGGTCTGCTGGATCCGTTTTCTTTTTCACAAGCCTGGCTTTGACCATGCGATCCACCAGACCTGTCACGGCGGGCGGATTGAGAGACAGAACTTCGCTGATCGCGCCCATACGGCGTTCGCCGCGTCGCAATAGCAGGAACATCACAGCCGCCTGCGCAGCACTGACACCGGCTTCGGTTTTCAAGCGCAAATCAGCGGCCCGGTTTAAGCGCCGTGCCGCAATCTCGGTCAGTAAAAAAAGTCGCCTGTCAACGGCGCGAATTTTGGCCATGGTTTGGAGTATAGCGATGATTCACAGCGCGGCGGAAGACAAGCTTTGCCCGCGATACAAAAGCAAACAGGCCGGGCTTGGCGGGCCCGGCCTGTTCAAAACGAAATGAGACGGATACGTCCTATTCGTCAGTCACGGCTTCCAGATTGGGAAGTGCGCGTATTTCGTCCTCGATGGATGCAAGATCGCCGACAACCACCAGCATGACCTGGCTTGGGTCGAGATAAGTCGTTGTCACGCGGGCAATGTCCTCGTCGGTCACAGACAGAATGTTCGGCACATAGGTGTCGAGATAATCATCTGGCAGTTCGTAGAGGTCCCGGAATCCGACCTGTCCAATCAACCCGCCGGTTGAGGCATTCTGAAGGATGAAGATACCGGACAACCAGGTCCGCATGCCTTCGGCCTCATCTGCCTCAAGTGGTTCGATCTGCATACGCCGGATCTCCCTGAATGTTTCGGAGATGGACGGCGCGGTAAACTCTGACGTCACATCGGCGTTAAAGGTCCAGTATCCACCGGCACCCGGGCGCGTCGTAACGCCGGAGCCTGGCGAGTAGGTCCAGCCTTTTTCTTCCCGCAGATTGCTGGTCAGGCGCGACGTGAAGGAGCCACCCAGAATGGCGTTCATCACCATCAGCGCCGGGTAGTCTTCATGATCAGGACCGACAGCGGTAAATCCAACACGAATGGTTGATTGCGGTGCGCCGGGACGATCAATCAGCGTCATGGCCGGACCGGAATTGGGCAGGATGGGCGCGCCTTCATCGGCCGGGCCTTCAGGCCAGTCACCGAACGCATCGCGAATAGCCGCTTCCATGGCCGCTTGGTCAAAACGACCGGCAACATAAATGCGCGTCCGCTGGGCTGAATAATTCGCGTCGTAGAAGGCGCGGACATCCGCCATCGTATAGCTTTCCAGCTGGTCGGCGGTGGGTAGCGAGCGCCCGTAAGGGTGGGCGTCGCCATAGAGCAGGTCAGCATAGGCTTCGTTGGCAACCGGGCCCGGCTGTGATCGCGCGACCGATACATTGCGGATCAGGTTTTGACGTACGCGTTCCAGCTCGGAATCGGGAAAGTCAGGCCGCCGGATCAGATCGGCCAGAAGCGCCATCGCGTCAGGTCCAAAATCAGCCAGAACATTGGTTGAGAATGTCGTCTGGTGGATACCTACGCCGACATTGAGATCGCCGCCCATGGACGCCGCCATGCGGGCGATTTCGGCAGACGCACGCCCGGCAGATCCTTCTTCGATCATGGCGCCTGTCAGATCAGCGATCCATGTCGAAGCGCCGTCATCCAGATTGCCCGCACGAACCCGGACCTGAATATTGGCTTTGGGCGCCAGACCGAATGGAATGAAGGTGGCTTCAATCCCGTTATCGAGCTGGATTGTTCGCGTTTCGGGTAGCTCGAAGGGTTCCGGATCGCCAATCTCCGGACGGGGCAGGGCGTCCTGCGCCAAAGCCGATACGGGCAGGAGCAGAGATAAAGCCAGTGTGGCTGTGAAAAATGTCCGTTTCATTATTCTGTCTCCGTCGCGTCGGCATCGACCGGTTGGACGACGATGACTGATCGGTTGGTCGGGCGCAGATATTCCTGTGCCGTTGCGAGGATCAATTCAGGTGTAACTTGGTCAAAGCCTGCTTCGATGCGGTTAATCCGGCTGGGGTCGTCATCAAACATTGCAAACGACGCCAGAAGGTCGATCAGGCCAAAGCGCGTCCCGGAATCGACAATGCCGTAAAACTGCGAACGCAGCTTGGTCAGCGACCGGTCCAGATCAGCCTGGCTGATCTCTTCGGTGCGCAGGCGTTCGATCACCTCGTCAACCGTCGCCATGATCGTCTCGCGATCATATTGCGCGTCATGGATCATGCCGGCAGACCACAGCATTGGGCCGTTATAATTATACATATTGCCCAGAAGGTTGATGCCGCCGAACACGCCCGACGCATAGCCTTCTTCGTTGACAATACGTTGTGTCAGGAGGCTGTCATCGCCCTGGACCAGCAATTGGTCGAGCACCGCCATGGCATAATATTCAGGCGTTCCGCGTTCCGGCATATGATAGCCAAAACCCAGAGCCGGTTGTGGTGCCAGCGGATCTTCGATTGTCCCGAACTTCTCTTCGGTCTGACGCGGTTCGGAGATGTCGATTGCAGGCAAAGGTGGTCCCGCGGGGATGTCACCAAAATTGGCTTCAATCCATTCCAGCGTCTGGTCGTATTCGATATCGCCGACGACGGCGATCACCGCATTGTTGACCGAGTAGTAGGTGTCAAAGAAGGCCTGAACGTCATCCAGATTGGCATTTCGGAGATCTTCAAGGTCGCCATAGAAATTATGTGCATTGTGCCAGTTTTCATTGGCCAGCATCGGCAGGTCAATCCAGATCCAGCCGCCATAGGGCTGGTTGATCACATTGACGAAAACCTCATTCTCGACGACGCCCTGTTGGGCTTCGAGATTTTCCTGGTCAATGATCGGGCGGGCCATGCGGTCGGCTTCCGCCCAGATGATCGCTTCGAGCGCATTGGTTGGCACGACTTCAAAATAATTGGTGAAATCAAACCGCGTTGATCCGTTCTGAACACCGCCGGCATTGTAGATGAGATTGGTCATCGTGCCGCCGGGAAGATTTTCAGATCCTTCAAACATCAGATGTTCAAACAGGTGTGCGAAACCCGTTCGGCCTTGTGGCTCATTGCGGAAACCAACGCCGTAATAGACGGCCACAGTTGCTGTTGGAATCGACGTGTCGCGCGACAGAACGACCCTCAATCCGTTATCGAGCGTGTGATATTGCACATCGACCTGAATGCCAGGTTGGGTGCTGGTCGCCGCGTCAACGACTTCGACAGTGTCAGTTGCCGGTTGGCTGCCACAAGCAGCGAGCGCTAGACCGCTCGCCAAGGCCAAAAGCCTCATTCGCATAATATGTCTCCCAATTGCCCATCGCACCTGATGTCAGGAGCGGGTTTCAACGCCCATCACGCCATGCTTGCGCGTGAGCGTCAAATGATCGCTGCGATAAATAATGCGCCGGTAAGAATTAGCCCGGTTATTCGGTTTGCCTTGAAGGTCGCCAGACAGGCCCAGCCCTGTGCCGGATCGACGCGGCGGATCTGGTCAAAAAGATGATAGGCGTAGGCGGCAAAGAACGGAACAAACCAGGGTGATGCCTGCGTCAGCAAGATCGCCGCGCCTGCCAATATCGCGGCTGCGAGATAAAAGCCCCATAGCCATATTGTGAGCTCCGATTGAAGCGCCCGCGCCGTGGAGCGGACACCGACCAACGCGTCGTCCTCCATGTCCTGGCAGGCGTAGATCGTGTCATAACCCAGCGTCCAGAAGAAGCCGGACGCGTAGAGCAGAATTGCCGCCGGGTCGATCTGTCCTGCAATGGCGGCATAGGCCACCAGCACACCCCAGTTGAAGGTCAGCCCCAGCCAGGCTTGAGGCCACCAGGTGATCCGCTTCATGAAGGGGTAGGCGGCGACCAGGATCAGAGCGGCAAGTCCGATCAAGATCGCGATCAATGGCAATTGAACGAGAATGACAAAGCCCACAAGACACTGCGCGAGCAAAAACAGCCATGCGGCCTGAAGCGATATCGTGCCCGACGCCAAGGGCCGGTCGCGGGTACGTTCAATGCGCGCATCGAGATCGCGGTCTATAATGTCGTTGTAGGTACAACCTGCGCCGCGCATGGCGACGGCGCCCACTGCCAGTAATACTGCCAGGCTCAAATCACTCCAACCCAGACCATCGCCGATACGGGCCAGCAAAAGCCCCTGCCAGCAGGGGATGGCCAGCAGCCAGAACC
>CAXBKM010000191.1:0-4466 GCA_963976265.1 uncultured Maricaulaceae bacterium | reverse complement strand
CGGCGTTTCAAATCGGCGATCGTTTAATGCGCCAAATCATCATCGCGGCGCGCGCTTCCGATATTGCATCGCCGCGCACAGCCCGCGCTTTCTATGACGCCGGCGAATGGGGACCAGCCGCATGGGCCTATGGTTCGCTCCAGCGCGTCGAGCCGAGCCCGCGCGCCGCACATGCACGCCGCGGCTTTGCCCTGATGCGGCTTGGCCAGCTCGACGAGGCTGAGCAGGCGTTTCGCGCCGGTGCGGTCACCGGCTTTGCTCCTGCTGCGTCACACTATAATCGCGCCGCCGCGTTATCGCTCGCCGGGCGGGCCGACGAGGCGCTCAGTGCATTGGAGGCGGCGGTGGATGCCGGGTTTCGCGACGCAGCATTGGCGCGCCGCGACCCCGACCTCGACCGCCTAAGATCCATTCCAGGCTTTGAACGGGTAGTGGGGCCGATGGAGCACTAATCCGGACCCCACCACTCCAGGCTTTCTTCATCGGTGCGGGCGCCCTCTGGCCGCTCCAGGCGGGATCGATCAAACTCACCGTCAAGATCGAGCGCACCGACCATATGGATGGTACTGTCAGAAGAAACCGCTTGAGCTGTTCTGCCCGGCTTGGCAGCATTCCGCGATGAGCAAGAGCCCATTTCGGTATTTCAAGACATCGCCTGAAGTCATCCGCCTTGCGGTGATGCTGTATGTCCGTTTTCCGTTGTCGCTTCGGAACGTCGAAGATCTACTGCACGAGCGCGGCATCGATCGGGCCTCGCTAAAGGCGAATAATTTTCCTTTTACGATCCGGTGGATTGAAACTCGCATGCACCGTTCAACGAGCCCCTGCAAATAATGATCGCCGGTTTAGAAGGTAACTTTCTTCCTAAACCCACGATTCTCTGGCGATCAGAAACCAACTCGCTACTTTCGGACCCTACCTGGATGAAATCAACGCGGCCTCGCAGACGTACCCAATAGGCATCACACTCGTAAGCCGCGCACATAATTGCAGTGAATTGAAATGTTCGAGAGCGGCTTCAAGTGCCTGATCTCCGGATGCGGGTATGTCGGGTATGACGCCGCTGCCTTCCCAGTCGGCCTGGGTAACAGGGTCGAACGCCATACCGATAGGCACCATGAGTCCGTATCCGTACGGCAGCTCGAAAAATTCGGCAGGATGGCTTGCGCCGTACGTGGCCTCCCCAACGATGGTCGCACGCGACCTTGCCTGAAGAATAAACGGCATCAACTCTGCCGTTGAGGCGGTGCCGGCGTCGATCAAGACGTATAGCGGCGCGTCAAAATGGTGCTGGCAGGCCTGATCGGGTTTGGAGAAGCGCTCCACGGATTCGAATTCATCTCCGCGCCGCCAGCGAATGCCGTGCACAGCGGTAGGTCGCCTGAACAAGCAGGCTGCAAGAATTCGAAAGTGCATTGCATCCCCACCACGATTGCCTCGAAGATCAAAGATGAATGCTGTGCCGTCAGGAATATCAGAGAACGCCCGATTGAATGTTCGAGCAACACTCTCGTCGCTTGTGAATTCCTCAATTTGGATCAAGGCAATGGACGCGCCTTCAGCCTCCATCGGCACAATGGAGAAAGGCAGTGCATTCGAATGCATTTCTTCTGAATCATGTGGGGCGTCGTCGTGGTAGCCGAGAATTCGACGGCTTCTCTCCGGACCGTAGAGACCGAGGTGTCCGTCAGGCCGCGCTGCCTGAAGTGCCCGATGAACGGAAAGGGCGAAAGCCTCGTCATCCTCGATTTCCATGATCGAAGAGTCAGATCGGATTGATTCTATCGCGTCGACGTAGATACTGGCCATGTCCGGGTTGTATATATTGTCGCGGATGATTGAGGCCATCGCTGTAAGTACACCGCTGCGTTCATTGGACGCTTCGACAGGAGAGTGCAGCAAAGCCAGAAGTACACACAGCAGAATTGCTCGGAGTAGAATTTGGGGGAAAGGAAGCATTTTGAACCCTTTTTGCTAAATCGCACCACGGAGTGCAGTAGCCTGGGCAAACTTGCTAGAAATAGAGTCTCACCAAATGACACCAAGTATCTTCAGGATCGGGCAGTGGCGCGTGGATCCAGCCCGCCGGACGATCGAGCGGTCCGGGAAAACCAAACGCCTGCAGCCGCGGTTGATGGGAGTGCTTGTTTCTCTGGCCCGCGCTTGGCCAGGCTACAAGAGCCGCGATGAGTTGATTGAAGAGGTTTGGGGCATCGAGCATATTAGCGCTCAGGCTCTCAATAATGCGATTTCCAAGCTCAGACAGGCGCTTGAGGACGATCCGCGAGAGTCCGAAATAATCCTAACTGAACGAACGAACGGATATTGCCTGCTGGTTGAACCCGTTTGGCAGCCCGACCGCGAAAAGTTCTTCTTTGGCCAGCGCCGCACGATCCTGATCGCCGCAGGCATCGCTCTCGCCGCCGGTATCGCGGTATTTATTTCGGTTTCAATTCCCAGGAACCCGCTTGAGGGCCTCGTCGATAATCCGGAAAATTGGGAGGTGGAATACCGTTCTGCAGAGTAGCTCGACTGGATGGTTTGTAAGTGTTCAAGGCTAGGCGAGGGGGACAGCAAAGGTGAAACCGATGTCACAGAAAGTTGAGTTGCTCTGAGAGGCAGCTGACAGAAAGCGACGTTCAGTCTGAAAACCCGGCTAGGAAAACTGTCATGAATAAGGTTGTTTTGGGTCACACCGTTCATACCCAAAATGAGCCGTTCACACCCTTCCATCTATCACCTGATCCGCGGCACAGCTACGCAATCAACCTATTCAAACACCGCCACTTGTTAAGCGGCGGTCAACTCAGAAAGGTTGAGGCACGAAATGAAATCTGTAGCACTCGCAACCACCGCCTTCGTCTTGTTTTCGAGCACTGCTGCGGCACAGGATAACTATGTCTCCGGACAATTTGGCATACGTGCCGTTGAGGATACTAACGGCAGTCTGCAGAACGGCTCTATTGATCTGGAACTCGCGAATGCGTCCTATTTTTCAGGAGCCTATGGTCGCCAGTTCGACAGAGTGCGGATTGAAGCCGAAATTTCCCGTCGCGGCGGCGACTTTAACGCGTTGACGATCAACGGCACTGATGTTGGGGCCACCGGGAGCGGCCTGGCGGCCACCGGTATCATGGCAAACATTCTGTATGATTTTCGGCCGGACCATGAATGGACCCCTTATATTGGGGCAGGGCTGGGAATGGCTCGCGTTACAGCGGACTTTATGGGTTCGGGCGGCATGATTGAGGGCGACGCCACACCGTTGGCGTTTCAGTTGATCGGCGGCCTCTCGCACGACGTTTCGTCATCAGCGACTCTTTTCGCCGATCTGCGCTATTTTCGGGCACAGGAAGCCGAGTTCACTCTAGTAGCACCACTTGGTACATCTACGGTGACCTTCCAATATGATGGATATACGCTCGCTGCTGGTTTGCGTTTCGCGTTCTAGGGCAGCCAATTTTCGAAGCTCGTATAGGCAGAGAGGTTTCTCATTAAGAGAGTACATTGCGCCTAACGTGACGACTGGCGGATATCTGCAGAATGATGCCTGTCAGAGAAATGGGCCATGCCGAGAGAGGTACATCATTCGAAGCAAGAAGCGGTTCGGTCATCTGAATTCCACGTTCTCCTTTCAATCATGAGGTGCCGCCCGTGGTTTGTCGTCCGGAAGTCAAAGGCGACTTACTGCTTGCGCAGAATATGAGGCATTTGCGCCGCGAGGTTTGGCGAGACTTTCGCTTTGCTTTAATTCTGGATCGACTTGGCGTTTGGGGGTCTGACAACTGTTTGCAATTTCTAAATCTCCGGTGAAGCAATGGACCAGTTGGTTTCGCGGTTCCCTGCCAGTTTGGGTAATCTGCCTGTGTGTCTGCTCCTGGGCCGTGGGCCCTGCTTTAGCTCAGGACGGACCGCGATTTCGGATGGGCGATGACCTGCTCTGGGCGGAGGTAGAGATAGAGCCCGAAATCTGGCAGCCGATGGACGCTATGAGCGAGTCGCCCGAGGGGATATTCTGGATCCGTCAGGAAATTGAATTGGCTCCAGGATACAGCCGGTTTCATGATCCGGTCATTATCCTTGAATCCCATGCAGCTTTCCAGATTTTCTGGGACGGGCATCTAATTGGCCAGTCCGGACAGGTAGGGGAAACTGCGCAGGATGAAACGCCCGGGTTTGCGCGAGCAATTTTCGGCCTGCCGCCGGCTCTCATGACAGCTGGCTCTCACACGCTGGCGATACGGACTTCATCCATGAACCGGGCACCGGGACAGGCGTTTTTCCTTACGGTCGAATTTGCTGATGCCGGAACGTTGATTCGAAGTGAACGTCACAGGAACGCGTTGGCGGGTGCCGCAGCAGGACTGTCTCTTTTACTACTAGTGCTATTTATTTACATTGCCATCATTCGTCCTGCGCAGCGCGGTCGTTTTCTGCTTGCGGCGGGGCTGTCCGCTGCGGCACTG
>CAXBKM010000190.1:0-4476 GCA_963976265.1 uncultured Maricaulaceae bacterium | reverse complement strand
GGCCCCCATGTCGAGCGACAGGAGACGCTTGTTTTGCAGGCTTTCGGGCACATCCCCATTGATAATGCGCAGCGCCAGACCTTCGGCAATCGCCGTTTTCCCGACACCCGGCTCGCCGATCAGAACGGGATTGTTTTTGGTACGACGTGACAGCACCTGAATGGCGCGGCGGATTTCCTCGTCTCGGCCAATGACAGGGTCAAGCTTGCCGTCTCGGGCCGCTTCGGTCAGATCGCGGGAATATTTCTTCAACGCCTCATAGCTGTCTTCAGCCGACTGGCTGTCGGCGGTTCGCCCGGCGCGCATCGCCTCTATGGCTGCGTTCAGACTTTGCGGCGTGACGCCCGCGCTTTTGAGAATGTCGGCAGCTTTGATTCCGCTGGTCACAGCCAGGCCCAGCAAAATGCGTTCGGCGCTCACGAATTGATCGCCCGCCTTCTTGCTTGCCTGCTCGGCAGTGTCAAAAACCTTGGCGGTTTGGGTTGCCAGATACAGTTTTTCAGCGCCCCCGCCCTCGACCTGTGGCAAGGCTGCCAGTGCCTGATCGGTCAGTGAAGCGGCCTGATCGGCTTGCCCACCAGCTGCGGCAATCAGATTGCGCGCCAGTCCTGCATCATCGTCGAGCAGCGCCTTGAGCACATGCTCCGGCGTGAATTGCTGGTGGTTGGAGCGCAGCGCCAAAGCCTGCGCGGCCTGAATGATCGACCGTGCGCGGTCGGTATAGCGTTCAATATCCATCGTCTTTCCTAATCCCCTGATGGTCAGCGAGATCACGCGGCCAGTTCCGCCTTATGCAAGCACGGCACCGCATCGTGTTGGGATGGACATAGGTGTGACTAATCCGTCACACAAGTGGCCGAGGAAAGAATTTTCGCTGCGGGCAGACTAGGCCGCTTCGCCGGCACTGGAATCCCCGCCATCCGCGGCTTCACTGGCCTTGTCGAGCGCATCCTGCGCGGCGTCATCACCTTCGGACTTGGCGACGCGAGGCTTGCGGGGGCGACGAATGCGAGGCTTGGGCTGATCGTCATCAGCTTTCGGGGCGCTGGCCGCGACGTCTGGCTGTTCGCCTTCCGGATTGACAACTTCGAGCGGGTCACGCTGCTCGCGTGGCTGGCGGCGTGGACGACGCGGGGCGCGCTCCGCCTTCCCGTTGTCATCAGCTGATGCATCAGCTGTCGTGCCAGCGTTTTCATCGCTATTGGCAGACGCTGGATTGGAATCAGCCGTTTGCTGGCGACGATTGTCAGAGCGACCCTGATTGCGCTGGCGGCCGCGTTGATTGTTGTTTTGCGCGCTATTTTGATCATCTGACTGATCATCGGATCCGTCATTCTGATTACTGTTTTGATTGCTGTTGTTTTGGTTCTGATTTTGATTGTCGCGCCGTTGCGGCTGCGTCAGTTGCAGAATGCGAAAATAGTGTTCCGCGTGCTGCTGCAGACTTTCTGCGCGCACCGGGTCACCCGACGATGTCGCATCGCGCGCCATCTGCATGTATTTTTCATAGATGGTCGATGCATTGCCACGGATTTTAACCTCCGGACCATTGCTCTCAAACGACCGATTGCCTTGATTACCGCCGGGCTTGCCCCGACCCCGTCCACGTTGACGTTTCATGTTCGACTGTCCTCGTCGAAAAGACTCATTGCTCATTACAAAGGTTTCTCGCGTTGCGGCGATCACAAATATCACGCCGGATAATCACGGTTATGGGTTTTAAACGGGTCGGATCACAAACAAGACGGCCTTAAAACCCGACCGCTACAGACCCCAGTTCTGTGCGCACCGCTTGCTTGGGTTCAGACCCTAAACTGGCTTTACACACCATGACAAGCGCTTTTGTCGGCTTAACGTTTTGCCGCTTTGTGCCCGGAAACAACTCTGGGATTTCCCGCCAGATCGCGCGTCATCGAGACATCGACAAAGCCCGCACGTTCAAACATCGCCTGTACCGCTTCGGACTGGTCATATCCGATCTCCACCAGAGCATCACCGCCAGGCACCAAAATCCTGAAAAGCTCTGAAATCAGAATGCGATAGACATCCAAACCATCCACGCCTCCGTCCAGCGCCATATGCGGTTCGTGGTCGCGCACTTCGGGCTCCAGCCCGGCCAAAACGTCCGTCGCGATATAGGGCGGGTTGGAAACCGCGAGATCGAATTGGTTATCGGGCAATCCATCGGCCCAATTGCCCAGATCAAACCTGGCTTGTGATGCCAAATTGTTGCGAGCCGCGTTGGTATTGGCGATGTCCAGCGCGCTCCTGCTCGAATCAATGCCCAGCCCGGTTGCATTGGAGCGTTCGCTCAACAGCGCGAGCAGGATTGCGCCTGACCCGGTGCCCAGATCGACGATTGCATAATCTCCGTCTTTTTCCGGAATCGCCTTCAGCGCCTGTTCGACCAGGGTTTCGGTATCGGCCCGAGGCGTCAGCACGTCCGATGTGATTTTCAGATCCAGTGTCCAGAAGGGTTGGGTGCCGAGGATTTGCGAGAGCGGTTCGCGGCTGATGCGGCGCGTTGCCATGATTTCGGCGTCGGCGTGATCGCTGGCGGCCTCGCAGATGAAGCGCGCCTCGGCCTGGGCATTGTCCAAACCCGCGTCTGTCAGACGTTTTGCGATTATTGCGCGAATGTCTGAGGTCACGATGGATGCGCCTGATCGCGAAGCGTGACCAGACCACCGGCTTCGACGCGGGCATAAATCCCGAACAGGACATGACCGTAATGGTCGAACAGCGCCTTGACGATATCCATATCGGTTTCGGCGGTTTGCGGGTCGACATGGGTCGCAACGCATCGCGTGATCGGCTTGATCACGGACAGACGCGCCTCTCCGATCTGAATGTCCTGATCGGCCATGTCGAGTTCCGACCAGGCAGGCCAGTCATCCACCTTGATATTGCCGCGAAAGCGTGCCGGATCGATCGTCCATCCGGTTTTGGCTTCCAGATCGCGGATCGAATTCAGGTTGATGATCGAGACAAAGCCCGTCCGGCTGTCGGTAAAGCGAAACCCGCCGGGGCCCGATAAAACCATCAACGGCCCGCGCGCAGCATCGCCCAGCACAGCCGTCAGCCAGGTCGCGAACATGGCCCGTCCCGCTTCGCCATCTATATCGGTGGTGATCTCGCCAAACGCGGCGTGCGATGCCGTCAGCGTGCCTTCATCCTCATTCCAGCGTGTGCGCACGGCGGCGATCTGCGGCAGGCGGGCCAGAACGGTAAAGGCCGTTTTCTTGATATGAACCGGATTGTCGGCGTCAAATCCGCACGGCCCGTCCTCGACAGCAAACAGGCGGTCACCGGGAAAGTGCTGACCGGCGCTCAAATGGACCGATGACAGGTTTTCAGGCGTGAAACCTTTAACCGGGTGGCGGGCCAGTGCGCAGACCCGCCCCGTCATGAGTCTTCAAGCGCAGCAAGACGCGCCGCTTCATCCTCGGCAATCAGGGCACCGATCACCTCATCGAGCGATCCACCACCCAATATGTCCTGCAACTTGTAGAGGGTCAGCTTGATACGATGGTCCGACACACGGTTTTCAGGGAAATTATAGGTGCGTATTTTCTCTGACCGATCCCCGGAACCGACCTGGCTTTTGCGGGCGTCCGCGCGCAGCGCATCGGCTTCCTCGCGCTCTTTTTCATAGAGCTTGGCTTTGAGAATCTGGATCGCCCGCGCGCGGTTCTGGTGCTGTGATTTTTCCTGGCACAGAACCACGATACCGGTCGGCTCATGGGTCATGCGAACCGCAGAATCGGTCTTGTTGACGTGCTGGCCGCCCGCGCCGGACGCGCGCATCGTATCGACGCGCACCTCGTCCATATTGATGACAATGTCGATGTCTTCGGGTTCCGGCAGTATCGCGACTGTGGCCGCCGATGTGTGCACCCGGCCCTGGCTTTCAGTGGCCGGGACGCGCTGCACGCGATGAACCCCGGATTCAAACTTCAACCGACCGAACACACCATTGCCGGAGATCGACGCGATGACCTCCTTGAAACCGCCGACATCGCCATCACTGGCCGAAACGAGTTCGAATTTCCAACCCTGAAGCTCGCAATAGCGCCGGTACATCTCATAGAGATCACCGGCGAACAGCGCGGCCTCGTCGCCGCCCGTGCCGGCGCGAATTTCCAGCATGGCATTGGCCGCGTCATCCTTGTCTTTCGGCAGGAGGAGCAGGCTCATCTCATGTTCGAGCGCGGGCAGTTTTTTCTTCAGCGCGTCGCGCTCATCTTCGGCGAGCGCCGCCATTTCCGGATCGCCGCCCTCTTCCATCATTGCTTCGAGATCGTCGAGCTCGGCGCGAACGGCTTTCAGGGCCCGCGCTTTCTCGGCGACGGGTTTGAGCTCGGAATGCTCCTTGGAGAGTTTGACGATCTCGTCAGACTCCGACGTTGCACCCAGACGCGCTTCGACCTGGTCGAAACGGTCCATTACCTGTTGAAGTCGGGATTCCGGGGCTCG
>CAXBKM010000189.1:0-4499 GCA_963976265.1 uncultured Maricaulaceae bacterium | reverse complement strand
CCGATTTCATGCAAGGCGTAGCGTGTCGTTCGAAGGTTCACATGAACCGGGTCGAACAACAGGACTTGTGCCTGCTGATAGTCGATCTCCGCCATTATTGATTGCCCCATTCACACTGCACACATGCATTTGAAGGGACACAATGCCTCAAATAGGTTGAAAAGCGTTTACTGTGATCGATCGAATCCAATCAATTCGGCGCGGCGGCGATTATCGCAGCAAAATCATCGGCTTTCAGGCTGGCCCCGCCGACCAGCGCACCATCAACATCGTCCAGTGCCAGTATTTCGCTCGCATTGCCCGGTTTGACCGATCCACCATACAGAATCCGGCGCGTTTCACCCTGATCAATCGACGCGCGAATATAGGCATGCATGTCGGCAATATCCTGGATGGAGGCCGTTTTACCGGTGCCGATCGCCCAGACAGGCTCATAGGCAATCACAATTGATTCTGATGTTTCAGGAATTGAGTTGGCGAGCTGTGCCTCAACTGTTTTGAACGCCCCGGTCGGGCCGGCCTCGCGTTGTTCCAGCGTTTCTCCGACACAGATAATAGGGGTCAGGCCCGCGCGCAGCACGGCTTCGGCCTTGGCTTTTACGTCGGCGTCAGACTCGCCATGATCCGTGCGGC
The DNA here is from genome assembly GCA_963976265.1 of uncultured Maricaulaceae bacterium. Classification (GTDB taxonomy): domain Bacteria; phylum Pseudomonadota; class Alphaproteobacteria; order Caulobacterales; family Maricaulaceae; genus Hyphobacterium. Next base: position 3,866 of record CAXBKM010000189.1, on the reverse strand, counting down.
GTTCCGAATGACCGACAATGACATATTGCGCACCGATATCGGCCAGCATCTCGGCTGACACGTCGCCCGTGTGTGCGCCTGAGATATTCGCATGGCAATCCTGACCGCCTATCAGCAAACCGCCCTGCCCGGCTGCTGCCACACATGGCGCCAACAGTGTTGCCGGTGGACAGATCAAGCCCTCCACATCACGGCGTACAGCGCGCAGCTCGGGATGGTCGAAAAAAGCGAGGCTGCTTCGGTCGCCGTGCATTTTCCAATTCCCGGCAATCATCATGCGTCGTGCCACGTGAAATCCCCCTGATCATCGTGAATATCAGCCATATGTAATTGACACGCCAGACGATGACGGCGCGCTTGCCGGGTGTAAACGGCCCGGCTAGTGTCCGCTACCGTCGAAGAACATAGAGAACGCCCCATGCTCGCAGGTTTACGTAGCGCTGTCCGCAATCCCATCGTTCTGGTCATCATCATCGCGCCACTGGTTGTTGGCTTTGCGATTTTTGGGGTCAGTGATGTCTTCATTCGCGCCGGTGATGCGGTTGCGGTGGTTGGTCCGGAAAAAGTCGCACAACGTGAATTGGCGCGCGCTTTCGATCAGCGCCTGCGCCGGGAGCAACAGGAAAACCCGACGCTGACATCGGAAGCCGCCCGCAATCAGGGCCTGGGCGACATTGTTTTGGACGAGCTGATCGTCGGCGCACAAATCCGCGCGCAGGCACGTGAGTTGAACCTGGCTGTTTCGCCGCGGCAGGTCGCCGATGAAATCATTGGCTTTGAAGCCTTTGTGGATCCGGTCAGTGGCGGATTCGATCAGGGCGCTTATGCGGGCTATCTCGCCAATGAGCGTATTACCGCGAACCAGTTCGAAGAAGACATCCGCCAGGGCATGCTGAGACAACAATTCGTCGAAGCCATGTTCGCCGGCATTCGCACACCGGAATCCTATGGCAATGTTCTGCTCGGTTTCCAGAATGAACGTCGATCCATGCGCGCCATCGTCATTCCGCCCGAAGCGGCGGGTGATATTGACGAGGCCGATGATGAAGCCCTTCAGGCGGTCATCGACGAAAATCCGCAATATTTCACGGTGCCTGAACGCCGCGCCTTCACGCTGGTCCGCTTCCGCATCGCTGATTTCGTCATGGATGTGGGCGTCGACGAAGCCGAAATCCGCGAGCAATACGATTATGAGGTCGATACCGGCCAGATCGGTGAACCGGCCACGCGGAGCTATACGCAAATCCGTTTTGAAGATGGCGAGGACGCACAGACCGCAGCCGACCGTCTGAATGCGGGCGAAGATCCGGCCACAATCGCCGCGGATCTTGGTGCTGACGCGCCATTTTCGCTGGAAGACCGCCAATCCTATCAGGTCCCTGACGAAGCGCTGGCGGATGCGATTTTTGCAACCGCTGAAGGCGAATCCATCGCTGTCGAGGCCCGCCTTGGCTGGTTTGCGGTCCGGATTGATGCCGCTCAGGACGCAACCATTCCAGAATTTGAAACGCGCCAGGCCGAAATCCGCGAACTGATGGGCGAAGCGGCTGCGGCAGATGCGATGTATGACGCGATGGGCGAGTTTGAATCAGCGATTACCGGTGGCGCTACACTGGAAGAGGCGGCCGAAGCCGCAGGCGTTCCGTACGAGGTTTTTGGCCCCATTGATGCCCAGAACCGCAATGCAGACGGGCAGTATGCGTTCACATTCTTCGAGCAGACCGACATTGTCGAAACCATGTTCGAACAGATTGCCGGCGTTGTCATCGACCTTCAGCTGTATGGCGAAGGCGATTATTTTGCTCTGCGCGTTGACGATATCGAGCCCTCTTCCATCCGGTCTTTGGATGAAGCGCGCGAGGATGCCGGCGTTGTTTATCGCCTTCAGTCCGTCGACGCCCAGCTGGAAGAACTGGCGCACGATGCGATGGAACGTGCCGAGGCTGGCGAAACGCTTGAGGCGATCGCCGCATCCATTCCCGGTGCCAGTGTTGAAACAGCCGCTTTGAACCGTGCCGAAACCGCCGCGCCCTTTGGGCGTGAAGCGGTTGGCACAGCCTTCTTCATGGAACCCGGCGATGTCGAGGAATCGCGCTCAGCAGACAATCGCTCCCGTTTGGTGCTTGTGCTGGACGAAATCACGCAGGACGCCAGCAATGGCCCCGAAGACGTATTTGAATTGCGTTCTGTCCTCGCCCAGCAAATGCAAGGCGATATAGACCGCAGCCTCGTCGCTGCGCTGGGTGCCAAATACCCACGCGATGTCGATAACCGTCTTCGTGATCAGGCCCTGGGCGTGATTGATCCCAACCTGCTGCAGTGATCTCGTTTTCGCTGAGCCGTGATGAATTTTTGTCGCGGTCAAACGACCAAGAACCTGTTCTGCTGTCGGCGCATCGTGCCGATGATTTGACGACTCCTGTTGCCGCGTTTTTGGCGCTGGCGCATGGCAAATCAAATGCCTTCCTGCTTGAATCGGTCGAGGGCGGCGCCTGGCGCGGCCGCTATTCCGCGATCGGTTTCGATCCCGATTTTGTCTGGGGCATGGACGGCGGCAAACCCTTTACCGTGATGCCTGATGAGACCGGCCAGGGCGAACGCGCACCCGATGGCGATGACGCGCTCGCATCCATGCGCCGCGCCATCAAGACGGCACGCCTTGCCTTGCCTGAAGGCACTCCGCCGATCGCAGCAGGCCTGTTTGGCTATGTCGGTTATGACATGATCCGGGCGGTCGAACGCTTGCAGGGAAATGCAGCAGACCCGCTGGGACTGCCCCAAGCCCTGTTGATGCGCCCGCGCGTCATGACGGTCTTTGACGCGCTCAAACAGGATGTCACGGTTTATGTCCCGATCCGCCCCGGCGCGGCATCGCCCGGCGACGCCTATGATGCCGCCTGCGCACGTATTCATGCCGTGTTTGATGATCTCGACACGCCGCGTCCCAAAACGGGTGATGTAAAGCCAGCGCCAGGCACAACACCCCGGTCGAACATGGAGCCGGAAACCTACAAGGCTGGTGTTGAGCGCTTGCGCCAGCATATTCTGGCTGGCGATATTTTTCAGGGCGTTTTGAGTCAGCGTTTTGAGACGCCCTTCCCGCATACCCCCTTTGCCCTTTATCGCGCGCTGCGGCGGCTAAACCCCTCACCCTTCCTGTTTCATTTTCAGTTTTCAGGGTTTGCGATAACCGGTTCCAGTCCGGAAATTCTGGTCCGCCTGCGTGATGACACGGTCACCGTTCGCCCGATCGCCGGAACGCGGCCGCGTGGCCAGACACCCGCGCAAGACGACGCCCTGGAAGCGGATTTGCTGGCCGATCCCAAGGAGCGCGCCGAGCACATGATGTTGCTCGATCTGGGCCGCAATGATGCGGGTCGCGTCACCAAACCCGGTTCGATCCGGATCACGGACCGCGAAACCGTCGAGCGCTACAGTCATGTCATGCATATCGTCTCGAATGTCGAAGGCGATCTGGCAGACGGTGAAGATGCCGTATCGGCCCTGATGGCTGGCTTTCCCGCCGGAACCGTGTCGGGCGCCCCCAAAGTCCGGGCCATGGAAATTCTCGATGAGGTCGAGCCACATGCGCGCGGAATCTACGCCGGAGCGGTCGGGTATTTCAGTGCCAATGGCGACATGGATACCTGTATCGCCCTGCGAACCGCGGTCATCAAGGACGGTCAGATGCATGTCCAGGCGGGCGCAGGCGTGGTGCTGGATTCTGACCCGGAAAGCGAGCACTGCGAGACCATCAACAAGGCGCGCGCTTTATTTCGCGCCGCCGCCGAGGCTCATAATTTCGCTTAGCGCGGCACTGCGGACCGGCGCACGCGATTGCATCTCGACAAGCTGCGACACCGTCA
>CAXBKM010000188.1:0-4582 GCA_963976265.1 uncultured Maricaulaceae bacterium | reverse complement strand
CCCGGATTACCACCGGAGCCGATGAGGTGAAGATTGCGTTTCTGCGCGAAGATGAGTGGATCCTGAACATGATAGGTTCCACTGGGGATGTGCACACGCCCTTGCGCATTCCGCAAAATTTCGTCCAAGGAAACGGAGGATGTGGTCGGCTCATCCACAGTGCTCTGGCGTGACGGAGTCTGGGTGGAGGTCTCACCGTGCCGCTCAATGCCAGCATTGCGTCCTGGCGCGCCCATATCGCTGTCGCCGGGGGGGCGCAGAACCTGATGGCGTGATGACTTTAGCCCCAACCCCCTTGCAACTTTGTGGATGGCGCCGACCATGTCTTCGGCGTCCGCCAATTCAAATGAGTTCCGCATGTGGAAATAGCCCAAACCGGCGAGGGATCGCTCCAGCTTGGGGAGATGGACGGCGCTGTAGTCTACTCGCAATGCTCCCGATGGATCGCGAAAGGGATATCCTGATCGACCATATGTGTTTCCCTCCAAAAACAAGGGGCGTTGGTGGAGTGCCTGCCCGTGGAGATAGGGGCCGAAAGAATCTGCTACACCCTCGGCCTTCAGAGCCTTGATGAAGTGTGACACCGAATGGCCGGCCAACTCTGAGTCGAAGCTATAAGGGTAGACATAATAGACGCAACGGTCCCCCGGTTTCTTGCGTGGGAGCGTGATGCAGGGAATCTCGGAAAACACCTCGTCCAGATGAGAGGCAACCATTTCGCGTCTCTGTGTGGCGTCTTCCAACCTGCTGAGTTGCGCGACTCCGATGGCGGCTTGCAGGTCGGTCATGGGTGAATAGCTGCCCAAGCGGTGATAGGGCACCCAGTTGTCGCCTATCTTTGTGCTCCCCTTTGACAAGAAGCCGCGTACCAGGGCGGCGAGGTCAGGATCCGGGGTCGTCACCATACCGCCCTGGTCCGTACTCAGGGTTTTCAGTCCGAATGAATAGGTCGCGTATTCGCCAAATGTGCCGACTTTCGAGCCATTGTGTTCCGCAAGATGAGCCTGAGCGCAATCTTCAATGATTGGTAGCCGGTAACGCGTAGCAAGGTCCCGAATGGCCGTCATGTCACACGGAAATCCAAATAGATGCACGACCAGGATGGCACGCGTCCGGTCAGTGATTTTCCGCTCAATGTCCGCGGGGGCCATGTTGAACGTGTCTTTGTCCCAATCGACAAAAATCGGGACCAAATTCTGCTGCAGAATGCCAATTACGGACCCGATATCCGTCGCGGGCGTGGTGATGATCTCATCCCCCGGCTCGGCATCGAGCGCCGCCACTGCCGCATGAACCGCGCTGGTTCCGCACCCCGTTGCCACGCCGTTCTTGACGTTAAACAATGTTTGAAAGTCCTGGATGAACTCGCGAACTTTGTGGCCTGTTCGCCAGGCAGATGGCGCGCGTTCCATGACCGATTTCAATTCGGCAAAGTCGTCGTCACCAAATACCCATCGCGGGCCGAAAGGCTTGGTCCTGTAAGGCTCGCCCCCGTCGATTGCGAGGGTCGGCAAATCGCTTGTGGGGCCTTGGGGCAATTTATTGGTCATCGTAGGAGGAGCCGCCGTCCTGGCTGGTGTTTCTTTGCCACTCGACGAATGACCATTTTGAAGGCTGACGGGCGGCGGTGGCACTGCTTTGCGTCACTATAAAGCTACCGCTGCCATGAGGGCTCAAATACCGGTTTCCATTTGCCTCAAAACTTTTCCAGAATCGGCCATCGTCATACGAAGCGTCCGGCACTCTAACGAGGGCGCCGTAATTGTCAGCGGCGATCGTATTGTCGATCCATCTGATACTCGCCGTGAACTCATCACTTTCGGTTTTTGTGAACCCATCCTTCAGGTGCCGCGTTTCACGATCATCTCGAATACCGATTTGCGCCGTGTCATTGCCGCTGAGTACGCACCGTTCAATCGTCACGTTCTGAGCGTGTGTGATGGCGATGCCAGAACCAAATTTCCATTGCCATTCATTGACGATAGGCTCTCTCAGATTATCAGAAATGGTACAGGACGAAACGGTCACCGGGCCAGGGCCCGCTTCGATATGCAGGCCACGATAGTTTCCGAGAATGGCTGCCCCGCTAATGGTGACATCCCGGTTGTCTTCATCGATCCAGACCCCGGTTGCGCGGTTTCGGAGGGCGATGTGGCCCTTGATTGTAACGTCCTGGCTGCGCATGATTTTCATGCCGCAGGGCGAACCGCGATAATAACCTGCCCACGCCCCCCGCCAATTATTATAGCTCGTTTCGCAGTCCTCCATTAGAACGGAGCTGGCGCGCGACATCAGCATTCCCAGGCAGCCATTGTCGTTGATCTTGAGGTTTTTTAGAAGGATGGCGCGCGTCTCCGGGCCGTCGATCTGTAATCCCTTATTGTTGTTGCTAACGAAGCTGCAGTTCTCGACCCGGGTATCCACCGCATTTGAAAGCTGAAGCGCGCCGCTTTGTGGCACGAAAAAGCCATTCGTATCGTGCTGAAAAACGAGCCCTCTAATGGTCAAATGCGATGCATTCTTTATATGCAGCAATGTTTGGTGCTCACCGACTTCAATGACAGCGTCGGCTAGTCTGTCTCCCGCGTCAGGCTGAATAAAAACCGCTTCGTCGTCGTCACTGATCCAAAATGTGCACGGCTTCAAATATTCCTTTTTGAGGACTTGCCGGCAAAGCCTGCCATTGAGAAAAACGATTTCTCTGCGGCGCATCAAATCCGGCACTTCCAGATAGGGGTCGCCATAACTCCCGGGAACGTTTGAGAGCGCCCATTTGTACGGCCATTTCCGCGTCCACACACCGCCATCTTCTACCCAGCCATCCCAGATCTCTGACCCGGAGATAATGGCTGTGCCCGGCGATTCTGCTTCAATGACAAGTTCGGCGGTTCCGGCCGCTCGCGCTGCAATGCTGAAAGTGCCCCGGTAGGTTCCCGATTTCAAAACCAAACGGACCGTTTCGCCGTTGGCCTGCCTTTCAAAGGCTTCATCCAGTGCCCGCTGGAGTCCCTTTGGGTCGTCATACGAACCGGAAGCATCTGGACGGGCGTTTGCATCGGCGTAGACTAGGGCGTCTGTCTTGACGCTGGGTTTCGAGAAAATCTTTGGCCCTGCCCGCCCGTGACCGGTACCGGGCATATTGTCAATCAACACCGTGGTCCGCACGCTTGTCTTGACAGAAAGTTCGGCTTTGCTGTCGCTGGACCCGGCTGGTGCAGGCTGAGCTTCAACACGGGCATCCAAGGCCAATGCTCCCCCCGTCGGATAGAGCGGCAGCGAATCGGGATTTCCGCCGACGCTCCCGAACCTGTCCTCATACAGGCTGAAGTCCTCTTCAAACCGCTTTCTCACGATGCGTCTTAGTTCATTTGTATAGATGTGATCCGCTGACGGAAACGCAGGCCTTCGGTGAAGTGCCTGAGGGCTCATCGTATGAAAACGACGAAGCTTTGCCAGGAATGGCGATGAAGTATAGTTTGTGACGTTCGATGGTTCCAACCCATCGAATTTCCACCGCCGTTTTGAAAGCGCATGAATGAGCGGATCCAAATCTTCAACGCAACCCACCATATCGAAATCATCAATGCTGCCAAAAAAACTGGCCTGAGGGCGCCAATGATAATCGAGGCGCTCATCCGGCTCGGCCGCGACGTAATGAACAAACTCCTCAAAGCTTATTGATTTTGACAGATCCAGATCTCGCCCCAAATGCAGTTGACGATCGAAAACCGCAGCGTGCGCCGGTGAATCTGGAATGTTCCGCCAGTTCAGAGGGCGGACAAATAGATTTGAATAAGCACTCACCAAGCGTTTGAATGGGTCGCGCAACACAACAAAACTGAATACATTTTTGTGCTTGATAATGTCAAAGTTGCCGAGATGATAACCGGAATTTACGAGTCGAGTGAATTGGTGGGCATCATATTTGCTGTCGGCAAATGCAGCCGCGTTTTTGCTGTTCTGAATTAAGGCTGTTTTGAAAAATGTGCACGCATTTTTAGGAATGGGGCAGTAAACGACCTTGGATTTTTCTTCCCTTAGATAACTGGTCTCTTTCCATAGCCGGAATAGGTTTTCACCGCTCTCAAACTGGCCCAGCGCCAATAAGGATGCGCGCATTTCCAGATAGATGTCTTCACCGTATGCCCGCCCGCCCGCGACATCTCTTGCTACAATGGCGGCTTCAAATCTTTCCTTGGCCTCCGCGTGCCGCTCCAGCCGTTGAAGGCAAAGAGCCATTTCCCGTAATTGAAATTCGCTTGGCTCGCGGTGCTGCATCTCCAGAACCCGAGTAAGGGCTTCGAGGCTCTCAGCATATCTCTGAGATTGGAAATACGCCTTGGCGAGCTTCTCCCAATCCGTCAATTGACGATCGGGTTCGGGTTTGCCGGAAATATTCAAGATAATCGAGGATGGATTCTCCAGTTGCAAGGCTTCCTCTACAGGAGCGCTCGGCTGCTTGCTGGTGCTTTGCACGCCCGATGCTTTGCTGGTGTTTTCCACGCTCGATACGGAGTCTGTTGTAGCGCCAAACAGGATTGGATCGGTTTTCTGACGGTGATTCCGCCCTGGATACATGGCG
>CAXBKM010000187.1:0-4583 GCA_963976265.1 uncultured Maricaulaceae bacterium | reverse complement strand
TTTGATTCTGCGCTGTTCGCAGGTGGGCGCATTCAATTGCTGGGCCTCAAGGTTGGTGAGGACAGTCCTGTTGCAGGGTCGTCACTCTCACAGGTGCGCGAGCTTTTTCCAGATTTGCGACTCATGCTGGTGGGCATTGAACGCGAAAATCATCTCTTCATTCCGACCGAGAGTGATCCGCTGCTTCCTGGCGATGAGGCCTATGCCGTTATTGAGCCCAGCCAGCTCCAGCGTGCGCTGGATCTGTTTGGCCGGGCGACGCCCAAGGTTCGGCGTATCGTTATCGTGGGCGCCGGTAATATCGGTGTGTATGTCGCGCGGGCGCTGGAACGTTTGGGCGGGATGAAGGTTCGCCTGATCGAAGCCGACAAGAAGCAGGCCGAACTCGCTGCTGACCAGTTAAGAAAAACCGTTGTCCTGCATGGTGATGGCCTGTCGCCCAGCCTGCTGCGGGAAGCAGGTGCCGATAAAGCCGAATTGACGATTTGCGTGACCAATGACGACAAGGTCAATTTGATGTCGGCGGTCATGGCCAAGGGCGAGGGGTCGCGCCATACGATTTGCCTGATTAATGAGCAGGCATTCGAATCCATGCGCGAACCGCTTGATGTGGACGCCTTCATCGATCCGCGTGCAACAACCGTTTCCACGATCTTGCAGCATATACGGCGCGGACGGATCACCGGCCTGCAGTCAACGGCAGGCGGAAAGGCCGAGGCGCTTGAAGGTGTCGCAATGGCCACTTCAACCTTGCTGGGCCGCTCGCTTGATGGCCTCGATTTACCGGACGGTGTCGCACTGGGCGCTGTCGTTCGGGACGATGTTGTATTTTTCCCCGGTGCTGATGAGGTGATAAAAGAGCGGGATCGCGTTCTGTTTTTTGCTGAAAAAGCAGCAATTTCCAAGGTTGAGCAAATGTTCCGCGTTAGCCTGGAATATTTCTAGACCGCCGTGCTGAGCTCCGGATTTCTTCGCCCATTGGGGCAGGTTTGGATCGTCACCGGTCTCTTTCTACTCATTGTCGCAATCATTACGGCGATGTTCGATCTCATTGAAGCGGTACCGGCCTATTTGGTCAGCGCGGCGCTCTCCGTGTTTTTTGGGAGCCTGATTTGGGTGGCGACGCGGCGTCAGAAATGGCGGTCGACAATTGCAGACGTTTCAGCTTTTGTATTTCTGGCTTGGGTGACAACACCGCTCTTCCTCGTGCCCGCATTCATGCAACTGGACCCAGGCTTTACCCGGATGGATGCGCTCTTTGAGTCGTACTCGGCGTTTTCGACGACTGGAGCCATCCTATTGTCACCGGAGGACGCGGGGCGGGGCATGGTTTTATTGCGCTGCTGTCTAAGCTTCTTGGGGGGATATGCGACGTTATTATTCGCCGCCGGTCTTTTGGCCGCCTTCGATCGCAGCGGTCCGCGCATGCGCAAATCAGTCCTGCTGACGCATGACGCGGATGATGTGTTTTCCAACCTGGGCCTGGCGGCGCGGCGCGTCTTTATTGTTTATGGCGGCGTGACGGCCTTTGTCTTTCTCGCCCTGGCGATTGTCGGGACCAGATTGTTTGATGCCGCCTGCCTGTCTCTGTCCGCGATCTCAACGGGCGGTTATGCCAGCCAGTCTGGCGCGTTGAGTGATTTTGTCCCGGGTTTCGGTATATTGATTGTGGCGCTGGCCTGCTTCATTGGGGCGATGAACATCGCCTATCTGCGCGATCTGACTTCAAAAAACTCTCAAAAATCAGACCCTGACCTGACGGGATTGGCCATTTTGACCGGGCTCATATTTGCGCTCTTCATGATCACCAGTGAATTTTCCGCGTCTATACCGACATCGCTGGCCGAAGCCATATTCTCGACGACAACCGCAGGCTTTCACGCATCTGATAGCGCTGGCTTCATTCCGCTGGCCGCGATATTTGCGGCGCTCGTGGGCGGGTCAGCGGCATCAACCTCCGGCGGTTTGAAAATCTCACGACTGGTATTGTTGTGGAATCAAACATTTGCTGAGTTGGCACGGCTGGCGGACCCGTCGACTATCACCAGCTTGAAATTCAGGGGCGGGGACACGGGCGAAGCCGCGCTGATAGCACTCTGGTCGACCATTCTGGCCTTTATCGCCACACTGGCCATTACAATGCTGATGCTGGGCGCGTTGGGCGCGCCTTTGGGGCAGGCCTGGTCGGGGGCCGCGACGGCGCTGTCAAACTCAGGGCCATTGTATGAAAGGATGGGCGCGGACTTTCTTTGGTCAGATTTTGGTCCCATCAGCCAAGGCGTGCTGATCACCGCCATGATTTTGGGTCGTCTCGAAGTTCTGGCGGGCGGCGCAGCGATAATTGCCCTGTTCAGCCGGGATGGATGAGCCATGTCACGCTATGCCTATGTTGATGGAGCCTTTTTGCCGCATGGATCGGCCAGTCTCCATATTGATGATCGCGGGACCCAGTTTGCTGATGCGGTTTATGAAGTCTGGGGCGTCGTCAATGGCGGATTGCTCGATGCCGACGGACATTATGGCCGTCTTCAGAGATCACTCGGAGAATTAAGGATTGCATCGCCGCTTTCGCGCGGCGCGCTGGACGCGATTCTGTTTGAACTATTGCGGCGCAACAGGGTCCGTGATGGCCTGATTTACCTGCAAATTTCGCGCGGTGTCGCGCGGCGTGATCATGCCTTTCCACCGCCTGGAACCCGGCCCAGCATCATCATCACGGCCAAGCGTTTTGACTATCAGGCCGCCGATCGGCGCGCGGAGGCTGGGGTCGCCATTGCGACAATGCCCGACCTGAGATGGAAGCGGTGTGATATCAAAAGCGTGTCCCTCCTGCCCAATGCACTGGCCAAACAGGCCGCCAGGGAGGCCGGGGCCAGCGAGGCATGGATGGTAGACGAGGAGGGCTATGTCACAGAAGGGGCCTCGTCCAATGCCTGGATCGTCACGCGTGATGACCGTTTGGTCACGCGCCAGGCCAGTAATGCGATCCTGAACGGTATAACACGCCGCACGGTTTTGGGTCTTGAAGCGGAAACCGGCCTGACCATTGAAGAACGGCCTTTTACGGTTCGCGAAGCGCTGGAAGCCCGCGAAGCCTTCATTACCAGCGCATCGACCTTTGTGACGCCTGTCGTGTCGATTGACGGGCACGTTATCGCAAATGGCAAGCCGGGCCATGTCGCCACACAGCTGCGCGCGGCCTATATCGCAGCGTCGCATGCTGCGGCGCACAAGAAACAAGTTCGCTCATCATCGATAGCTGTTGCGCGCCAGGCCAAGCGGCGTATATCATCGCGCTAACGACAGGCCAGAACAGTCGACCAACGACGGGAGCGCGAACGTCATGCCGCAAGACAAAAAGCAAAATCTTCAGGACGTTTTTCTCAACGCAGTCCGCAAATCAAAAACACCGCTGACGGTTTTCCTGGTCAATGGTGTGAAGTTGCAGGGCATCGTCACCTGGTTTGATAATTTCTGCTTGCTGCTGCGCCGCGATGGTCAGTCGCAATTGGTCTACAAACACGCCATTTCGACCATCATGCCGTCTGCGCCCGTATCATTGTTTGAGGATGACTCAGACGATGAGGGGAGTAGCGAGGCTTGATCGAAACCGAAACGCCGGAACAGCGCGCTTTCGTTCTCCATCCTGTTGCACCGCGCAGTGATTACGACACCGACGCGCGTCTGGACGAAGCCACAGGCCTGGCTGAGGCTCTGGATCTAAACATTGTCCGTGCCGAATCGACGCCGGTACGCGCGATTGATTCCGGGACTTATTTTGGTTCCGGCAAGGTCGCAGATCTGGCGGCCGAAATGGCTTCAGACACGATTTCGGTCTGCGTCGTTGATACGGCTCTCTCACCGATTCAGCAACGCAATCTGGAAAAGGCCTGGTCGGTCAAGGTGATCGACAGGACCGGTTTGATCCTTGAAATCTTTGGACGCCGTGCCCGCACCCGGGAAGGGATTTTGCAGGTCGAACTGGCGCGCCTAGGTTATGAGCGCTCACGTCTTGTGCGCACATGGACCCACCTTGAGCGCCAGCGCGGTGGTTCGGGCTTTTTGGCTGGCCCCGGTGAAACCCAGATCGAAACAGATCGCCGCCTTCTGGCTGACAAGATGGCCAAGCTGCGCAAAGAGCTCGATCAGGTGCGCCGAACACGCGGCCTGCATCGCAAGAGCCGTCAGGACGCGCCTTATCCGATGGTCGCCCTTGTGGGCTACACCAATGCCGGAAAATCAACGCTGTTCAATGTGGTGACGGGCGCGGGCGTTTTTGCCAAGGACATGCTGTTTGCCACGCTCGATACGACGGTGAGGGGGTTTGAAACCCCGGCCGGGATCAGCGCACTTATGTCCGATACGGTGGGATTCATTACCGATTTGCCAACCGAACTAGTTGCGGCCTTCCGCGCGACGCTAGAAGAGGTGCGCGAGGCTGATGTCCTGATCCATGTCATCGATGCGTCAGCGCCTGATTTTCAGGCCAATCGGCTTGAAGTCGAGCGCATTCTGGATTCGCTTGATGCCGGCGCCGAACACGAACAGGCCGTGATTGAGGTTTTCAACAAATATGATCTCGT
>CAXBKM010000186.1:0-4615 GCA_963976265.1 uncultured Maricaulaceae bacterium | reverse complement strand
GCCGGATGAGTATCTGGAGGTCAGCCAGTTGCAGGCCTGTCTGGATGTGCTGGAAGGGCTGAGCCGGAAGCTGAGCTAGGGAGGAGCGGCGCGTTGGTTGAGTACCTGGAAAAACGCATCGCCGATCCTACCGGCATCAGCCGATAGTCGTTCAGCTAATGGGATGAACTGCCTTCCCGCCAAACCGCAGCAATTGCTGGGGGCAAAGCTAACTTCAAGGCTGTGGGGTTTGTTGCAAAATATATGTACTATGCACTAGAATAAGTGGAATTCGCGGTGATCACTCTGAAGCGCGCTAACAGGCGAGCAATATCCGCTAAGTGACACGACACTACCATCAAAAAGGCTGCATTGTGATGGCGGACAACGGCGCACCCGGCGCGCAACTCACCTCTCTTGAGCGCGCCTTAAGAAAGAACACAATGCAGATGGAACGGCTGTTGGCGCATCAGGTGTGGTCCGCCCTTGGGGAAGAAAAAGTCCTCACCTTTCCCTATCAAAATCTGGAAATCAGCTTCCATCTCCCTGAGGGTTGGTTCGACCTGCTACAGCGTATTATCCTGCTGAACAGGAAATTTTACGAGGTTCCTCTGCTGGAAAACATTCGAGCAAGGCTGGGTCCGAGACCCGTCATCGCCGATATTGGTGCAAACATTGGAAACCATTCGGTATTTTTTGCCAAAGTCTGTAAGGCTGAGCACGTTCACGCCTTTGAACCAATACCGCATATTCAAAAAATCTTGCGGCGAAACACCGAGCTGAACGCGATGTCCGGTTTTACGTTATACCCCTTCGCACTTGGTGAGGCGAAGGGAAACATTGGCGTCGACATGTTCAACCCGGCCAACCTGGGTTCCACGACGCTGGCACCGGGACGCGATGGGCAAATACCTATAAAGACATTGGATTCTTTAGAATTGGACGGATTGTCTCTTCTGAAAATTGATGTGGAAGGGATGCAGGACGCAGTTCTCAGGGGAGCGTCGAACACAATCCGTGAAAGTCGGCCGATCCTGGTGATTGAGGCATTCAAGAAAAACCAAGAACGGGCGAAGACAACGGCATTGCTTGGAGAAATGGGCTATGCCGTAGATCAAATAATTGGACATAACATAATTGCGCTACCGGCAGCACATTCGTGAGCGGAACAGGCTTCGTTCACGAAAGGTAATTTCATTCTCCAGCGAGTCGTCAGAAAATAAAATCATTGCTGTCGAGTGTGGAAATTTGGACACTGACGAGCACGATACCGCCCATGTCAGGGTTGAATCCCCTTAGATTGTATCATCGTCCGGCCCTGCTGCGATCAGACCGTCGCTGGATGTGCTGGGTATGATGCCCAACATGTCTTGCCGAACAGAGTCATACTCGATGGTTTTAATGACAACCTGGCCTGCACATCTCTATGATTGGCATGTTCAGCGAAGTGAGAATGCCATGTCCGATCCCTATTCAAATCTGGCCTCTGAAGACGCGGCCCTTCAAAACCTTATCGCGGACGCCATGGATGCCCGGTGTCTGGAGCCCGCCCAAATAGCCATTCGACAGGACTATCTCGGCGGCCTGAACCTGCCGAATGACGCGATTGCCGTCGAATTCGGGTCCGGCACCGGTCACGTTACGCGCGACCTGATCACAATCGCCGGGGCGGGATCGGCGCTTGGGATCGAACCTTCGCCAGTGATGGTTGACAGAGCGCGGCAGCATTTCAAGGGCGATCCGAACATACGTTTTGAAATTGGCGACGCAAAACAGACCGGGCTTGGCGACGCGTCGGTCGACCTTGTCCTCATGCACACTCTTTTATGTCACGTCCCTGGCCCGGAGGAGGTCGTGAGGGAAGCTTTCCGGGTTCTGAAGCCGGGCGGCATGGTTGCGGTATGCGATGGCGATTATGACACGGCGACGGCGCAGATTGCCGATTTTGATCCTCTGGACCAGCTTGTCCGGTTCATGATCAATCAGAATGTGACGAATCTCTGGATCATGCGCCAGATCGCGGACCTGCTTGGCGGTGCCGGTTTTGAGATCGGCCAGCGGCGCGGACACGGATATGTCGCCGAAGCCGATGCGGCCTATTTTCTGAGCGTTATCAACCGTGGCGCGGACAGGATGGCCGAGACCGGCGTGCTTTTTCCCAATACTGCTGACGCGCTGAAGCAAGAAGCTTCGCAACGCGTATCCGAGAACAGGTTTTTCGGCTTCATGTCCTATGTGAGCCAGATTGCACGCAAACCGGGCGGGTGATCTCAGGGTCCGGTTCGAAGGCCGATCCGACAAGGGCGGCCAAGACAGACAGCGTGCCCGTTACGCGCCATCCATCCCCCGCGCGATCAGTTCCTTCATGATCTCGTTGGTGCCGCCATAGATCTTCTGCACCCGCGCATCGGCATATAGTTCTGCTATAAGATACTCGTTCATATAGCCATAGCCGCCATGCAGTTGCAGGCATTCATCCACGATCTCGCATTGCGCCTGGCTGCTCCACCATTTCGCCATCGCGGCCTTTTCGGCGGTCAGGGTGCCGGCCTCCAGCTCGCCCAGGCATTGATCGAGAAAGGCGGCCATGACCTCGATCTTGGTCGCGGCCTCGGCTAGCTTGAACCGGGTGTTCTGAAAATCCATGATCCGTTGCCCGAAGGCCTTGCGCTCGCGCACATAGTCCAGCGTGACCCGCAACGCGCATTCCGAGGCCCCAAGCGCGCCATAGCCCAGCATCAGGCGTTCCCAGGGCAGTTGCCGCATCAGTTGATAGAACCCTTGCCCTTCGGCATCGCCCAGCAGATGCGTGCGCGGGATGCGGGCGTTTTCAAAGAAAAGCTCGGCGGTGTCGTTCCTGCGCATGCCCATCTTGTCGAGCTTGCGGCCGACGCTGAACCCCTCCAGCCCTTCGGTTTCGACCACCATCAGCGACACGCCCTTTGACCGCGACCCCGGATCTGTCTTGGCCACCAGCACGATCAGGTCGGCGCTGCCGCCATTGGTGATGAAGGTCTTGGAGCCGTTGATGCAATATTCATTGCCATCCGCGATGGCGGTGGTTTTCACCGCCTGCAAATCCGATCCGGTACCGGATTCCGTCATCGCGATCGCCGCCACCATCTCGCCCGAGGCAAGCTGCGGCAGCCAGCGGGCGCGCTGCTCTTCGGTGCCGTAGGCCGTGATATAATGGGTGGCGATGTTATGGACCGAAAAGCCCCAGCCGCTATCGCCGATCCGCCCCTGTTCCAGAAAGGTGACGATATCGAAGGCATATCCCAGCCCCAGCCCGCCATGCGCCTCGGGCACCGTCGCGCCCAGAATGCCCAGCGCGCCCGCCTTGCGCCAGAACGATTTCGGGATGCGGCCATCGGTTTTCCACTGGTCGCGATTGGGCTGGAACTCCTCGTTCAGAAACCGTTGCACGGTTTCGGCATAGGCCTTGTGATCCTCCTGCATCCAAGTGTGATTGGGCATGGCGCGCTCCCCCTTTTTTGAATGTTGGGGGGATGGTGACGCGGGCGGGCCGCTCAGACAAGCCCCCGGTCCGCGCGCCGTTGCGTCAGCCCTCTGAAACGCCGGTCGCGGCCTCAAGGGCGGACAGGGCGCGGTTCAGGGCGGCGCGATCCTCGGGCGCGATGCGATCCAGAATGCGGGTTTCACGTTCCCGCATCGGGGCCACCAGGTCGCAATAGGCGTGCTGCCCGGTGTCGGTCATGCTGATGATCTCGGACCGCCGGTCGGTCATCACGGTCTCGCGCCGGATCCAGCGGCGCAATTCCAGCGCCCGCACCGCGCGGCTGACCTTGGTCTTGTGTTGCGCCGAATGGGCCCCCAGCGCCGTCGCTGTCGACGGCCCCAGATCCGCCAGCGCCGCCAAGACCCGCCATTCGGGCCGGTTGAGCCCAAAGGCATCCTTGTAGACGGGGCGGATCTCGGCGCTCAGCGCCTCCGTCAGCCGTGCCATGCGATAGGGCAGGAAATTTTCGAGTGTAAGTCCCATCGAATCCTTGTTAGTTACAAAATCAATAGTCACGTATGCAACCAAATCGCGCCGCGTCGCAAGCGGTTTCGCGACGTCGGAGAAGAAAGAGGATCCTTCAGACATGGCAAAAGGCTTCGCATCGCAGGGCGACATGGCGGAAAAAACCATCAGCTTCACGCAGGTGGGCGAGGGGCTTTATGCCTTCACCGCCGAAGGCGACCCCAACTCGGGCGTGATCATCGGCGATGACAGCGTGATGATCGTCGAGGCGCAGGCCACGCCGCGCCTGGCGCGGATGGTGATCGACAAGGTGCGCGAAGTGACCGACAAGCCGATCAGCCATGTGGTTCTGACGCATTACCACGCGGTGCGGGTTCTGGGGGCCTCGGCTTTCGGGGCCGATACGGTGATCATGTCCGACAAGGCCCGGTCGATGGTGGTCGAACGCGGGCAGGAGGACTGGGACAGCGAATTTGACCGCTTCCCGCGCCTGTTCGAGGGGCATGAAGAGATCCCCGGCCTGACCTGGCCCACCACCACCTTTACCGGCCGGATGTCGGTCTATCTGGGCAAGCGCCGGGTCGATATCATGCAGCTGGGCCGCGCCCATACGGCGGGCGATGCGGTGATCCATGTGCCGGATCAGAACGT
>CAXBKM010000185.1:0-4620 GCA_963976265.1 uncultured Maricaulaceae bacterium | reverse complement strand
TAGTCGCGATTTCGACAATGCAGTCGCCGCGCAATCAGACGCGCGTCCATCGCGCGACCATCGTGCCGGGATCAAGGCCAAAGCCCCCTGTTTGAAAATGTACACGTCCGGTACGACCGGTTTGCCCAAGGCCGCCATCGTCGCCCACACGCGCACCATGTATTACCTGAATATCTTCGCCGCGACCGCCAATGCCGGACCGGGCGACCGGATGATGATGGTGCTGCCGCTCTATCATTCGACAGGTGGTCTGTGCGGTGTCGGCTTTGGCATATCGCGCGGCGGCGCGGTGATCGTGCGCAAGAAATTTTCAGCATCCAGTTTCTGGGATGAGTGCGACCAGTTTGGCGCAACCCTGTTCATGTATGTCGGCGAGTTATGCCGCTTTCTGCTGGCGGCACCGGAAACCCCGGCAGAAAAACGCCACTCCATCCGCTGCATGATTGGCAATGGTTTGCGCCCGGATGTCTGGGAGCGCTTCGTTGATCGCTTCAACATGCCGCGCGTCATGGAATTTTACGGCGCGACCGAAGGCAATGTCGGCATGGTCAATCTGGATTCCAAGCCCGGTGCCATTGGCCGGATCCCGCCCTGGCTCAAATGGCGCTTCAATGTCGAGCTGGTTGCCTTTGATCTGGAAAAGGAAGAACCAATCCGCGACGCCGAAGGACGCTGCCGTGCGACCCGCAATGATGAGGTCGGTGAGGCGATTGGGCGGATTGATCCGAACGATACACGCTTCCGCTTTGACGGGTATCAAAACAAGGAAGAGAACGCCAAGAAGGTATTGCGCGACGTGTTCAAGCCCGGTGATGCCTGGTTCCGGACCGGCGATCTGATGAAGCGCGACAAGCACGGCTATTTCTATTTCATCGACCGGATCGGCGACACCTTCCGCTGGAAGTCTGAAAACGTCGCCACCAGCGAAGTTGCCGAAGCGCTGGGCACTTATCCCGGCGTTCATCAAGCCAATGTCTATGGCGTGCCTGTGCCAGGCCATAATGGCAAGGCGGGCATGGCGTCTCTGGTCGTCGGTGAGGGGTTTGAACTGGATGGATTGGTCGCACATCTGGCCGAGACTTTGCCGGTCTATGCGCGCCCGCTTTTCTATCGCCTGCAAACTGAAACCGACACGACCGGGACGTTCAAATTCAAGAAGATGGATTTGGTCAAGGACGGCTTCGATCCGGCGCAAATTTCCGACCCGCTCTGGTTTGCCAATCCGGACGGCGGCTTTGAAGAACTGGACGCAGGGCTTTACGAGGCGATCACAAGCCTCACAATACGTATATGAGAACTGCGACACCCGAAGACGTCTTGCGTTTCTGGTTTGAGGAAACGCCAAGCAAAAACCATTTTGTCTCTTCGACAGCGTTTGACGCCAAGGTGCGACGACGCTTTGCCAGGACGATTGAGGTTGAAGCCCGCGCCTTTACCGATACGGGTCATTCCTGGCTTGATGAGGCGTCGAGCGCGCTGGCCCTGATTGTCCTTTTCGATCAACTCACACGCAATGTCTGGCGCGGATCGGGCAAGGCCTTTGCCTTTGACCATCTGGCCCGCGCAGCAGCCCGCTCCATGATCGATAACGGATTTGACGAGGAAATCGCCGATGACCGGCGATCCTTTGTCTACATGCCCTTCATGCATTCCGAAGACATGGCCGATCAGGATTTGTGCGTGGAATTGATGACGACACGCCTGCCCGAAGGACGCAATTCGGGCGAGCATGCACGCAAACATCGCGACGTCATTGCGCGCTTTGGGCGCTTTCCTTACCGCAATGATGCGCTGGGCCGGACGATGACCCATGAGGAGCGCAAATATCTGGCCGAGGGCGGCTATGCGCCCGGCTCTAACAACTCGGCAAAATCGTCCTGACGGCAAGAGTGAGTCAGCTGTCCGGAATGGACTGCGCTCCAAGCTGCTGAAAAACAACAACAACGCCAGAATTCAAACTGGCCCGGTGATTGCGAGCCTTGTGGAAACACTTCGCAACAAGGTTACCGCCACCATGAATTCGCAATCTTTCATAACGCCCGAAGATATTCGCCAACTGGCCTATACGCTCGTTGATCGCCATGGCGCAAAAGCGATTGGCTATGCTGATCTGGCTGTGGGCGAGATGGAAGAGATGGGTGATGACAGTCGGGCCGATGCCTGGCGGGCCCTGAAATCCGTGGTCGAGGATGCGCTCGCCGGACGTCTCGATCGTGATGGCGGTATTACGTTGCACTAATTTTTTTTCTCCTTCCCCTTGATGGGGAAGGTGGCCCGAAGGGTCGGAAGGGGTGCACTTCCATCGCTTGCGCTTCTCACCCTCTCCGCCCGCTCGCGCGGGCACCTGTCCCATCAAGGGAGAGGAGAAAACACGGGTAATCCTTGCCCCCGCGCATCACGACGCTTAACTGGGCGTCATGAGCACTGGTGATCCATTTGATATTTTTTCGCGCTTTGGCGTCACCTCGCCTCTGGCCCCGGGCCAGAATGTCGAGGCGGGGCGCAAGGCATTTCGGCGTGCGACGCGCCTGATTGAGGACACGCCGCCGAAAATCGCGGAAATGCGCGAGATGGAGGTGCCGGGGGCTGACGGGCCGGTGAAGGCGCGGCTCTATGTCCCGAATGATGCGGAAGAGACCGGTCCGCTCATCCTGTTCATGCATGGCGGCGGCTATGCCTTTTGTGATCTGGACACGCATGATGGCGTGTGCCGCCGGATTGCGGCGATGGCGCAGGTCAGAGTGTTGTCGCTCGATTATCGCCTGGCACCGGAGCATTCTTTCCCGGCCGCCTATGAGGACAGTCTCGCGGCGTTTGACTGGCTGGCCGGTGAGGGCGCAGATTTGGTCGGCGCAGACCGCGACCGCCTGGGCGTTGCAGGCGATTCTGCCGGTGGCGGTCTCGCTGCTGCGATTGCGCAGGCGCGGCGCGAGACGATCAAACATCAATTCCTGATCTATCCGCTGCTGCAGGTGACCGAGACCCGCAAGGTGAAGCAAAAACTGCTCGAAGGGCATATGTTGTCCCAGCATGCGCTCGACTGGATCCGCGATACCTATGTGCCAACGCCCGAACAGCGTGCCGATCCGCGCGTCTCGCCCCTGCTGACCAATGATCTGGCAGATTGTCCGGAAACCTTTTTGGCGAGCGCCGAGCTCGACCCGCTGACCGACGACGGGCTCGTCTATGCCGACAAGCTGGAAGCGGCCGGCGTGAAGGTTACGCGCGACTTTGCCAAGGCTTTGCCGCATGGCTTTTACAATGGAACGCGGGCCTTGCCCGGCGCGACCAAGGCGTTTGACCGCGCAGCCGTGGCAGTCGGTGAGGCGCTGCGCCGCTAACCGGCGTCGACCTTCATGCGCAGGGCATGGATTTGCCCGGTCAATTCCTCAGCCAGAACGGAATTGACGGCGCGCTGGCGCGCGACACGGTTCATATCAGCAAAGGCTGGCGCGGCAATCTCGACATAGAAATGGCTCTGCCCGCCTTCGCGCGCCCCGGCATGACCGGCATGCTGGGCGGACTCGTCGATCACCTCGAGACGCGTGGGCGCGAAAGCTTTTGTCAGCTTGTCAGCTATGATTTGACGCATATCATACATTCTTCACACCTCAATTCATTGCCGCTTAAGCGGCCATACCTATAGTAAGGCCCATGGACGAGTCATACGAATATAAGCCGCGCTTTCGCGACATGCGCATCAAGCCGCCAAAAGACAAGCCCAGTGCGAGCGAGCGCAAATGCGAATGGCCCGGCTGTACCGGCAAGGGCAATGCGCGCGCGCCCAAGGGTTCAGACCGCTTGAACGAATTTCACTGGTTTTGCCAGTCCCATGCGGCGGAATACAACAAGGCGTGGAATTTCTTTGAAGGCATGGATGAAGCGCAAAGCGCCGCCTTCAACAAACAGGAACGCTATGGCCATCGGCCAACCTGGAATTTCCGGTCCAATACCGGCAAGTCCGCCAAATCCGCCAAGGCGTCGAAAGACTTCAAGGAAGGCTTTGACGACCGCTACGGCCTGTTTGGCAAGGGTGAGGACGGCAAAACCGACGCCCAACCGGAACGCCGCCGTCTGGGACGCCTGCAGACCATGGCACTGGAAACGCTGGGGCTGGACGATGTTCCGTCCAAGGGCGAGCTGAAAAAACGCTATGCCGAACTGGTCAAACGCTTCCACCCGGACGCCAATGGCGGCGACCGGTCGAGCGAAGAACAGCTGGGCCGGGTCATCCGGGCCTATCAAATCCTGAAGAATGAGGGATTGGCGTAAGCATTCGTGATGACGCGCGGGTTTTCCCTGCGCTTTGCCTCATGCTATGCGCGATCTATCTTGTGGTTCGCTCCGTAATGAGGAGCGGTCGCCCACACATGACATGACAAGAGTTTATCGATGAGCGAATCCTTCCCGCTAGACGCCCCTGATGTGAAAGCCGACTGTCAGGCCCTGTTCGGATTTGATCCGGGTTTTGAGGTGATGGCGTTTTCAAAACGCGACGAACACGCGCCCATTGTTGACCCGGCCTATGTCTTTGATCCGGCGACCACGCGCACCATTCTGGCCGGGTTCGCCTATAATCGCCGCGTCATGGTTCAGGGCTATCACGGCACCGGCAAATCA
>CAXBKM010000184.1:0-4658 GCA_963976265.1 uncultured Maricaulaceae bacterium | reverse complement strand
CCGCGTTGATGGCGGACGCGCCAAGGGCGATACGCGCCTGGTCGCCGGGCAGGATGTACGCCTGCCGCCTTTCCCGGATCCGACCGATGTGAAGCCGACCGAATGGCTCAAACCCGACGAGATTGCCTATGCGCGTTCCCTGGTCATCTATGAAGACGATGATGTGATCGCGTTTAACAAGCCCGCTGGCCTCGCCGTGCAGGGCGGATCAAAAACCACCAAGCACCTTGATCGATTGCTGTCGGCCTTCGGGCAGGACGACAAACGCCCGCGCCTGGTGCACCGGCTCGACAAGGATACGTCCGGGGTTCTGGTTGCAGGCAAGACGCTGGCGGCGTCGGCCAAACTCGCCAAGGCGTTTCAGGCGCGCGAGACCGAAAAATACTATTGGGGCGTGGTTGTCGGTGTGCCCCATCCGCGGACCGGCGAGGTCAAGGGCTTTGTCAAAAAGGGTCTGAGCGCGGCGCAAGGCGATCGCGAACAAATGGTCGCGGCCGATCATGGCGAGCCGGGTGCGCAATATGCGCTCACCCGCTACACGGTTGCGGCCAATGCCGGACAGAAGGCGAGCTGGGTCGTGATGCGCCCCATCACAGGGCGCACACATCAATTGCGCGTTCACATGGCCGGTTTCGGCTATGCGATTGTGGGCGACCGCAAATATGTCTGTGACCGTGAAACGCCCGGCGAATTGCCCCATCAACTGCATTTGCATGCGCGCCGCCTGGTTCTACCCATGGGCCGGGATCGATTGGTCATCGAAGCACCTTTGCCTGACCATATGCGCAAGACTTTCGAGGCGCTCGGCTTTGACGAAGACCTGATCGACGAGGATGCGACGGCTGAGGATCTGGCATGAGCGCGCCCAAGCTCGCCCTGTTTGATCTCGACGGCACGCTGGTCGACTCGCGCCGCCTGATCCATGCGTCAATGGACGCCGCGTTCAAAAAGAATGGGCTTGGCGGGTGCGAGTATGATCATGTGAGACAAATCGTCGGGATCGAATTGAGCGAGGCGATCAGAATCCTGCTGCCTGACGGATCATCCGACGCGTTGTGTCAAAACGTGTTTCAGACATTTCGCGAAACCTTTGTCGAGCTGCGCGAGCAGGATTCCTCGCTGGAAGGCCTGTATCCCGGTGCGCGCGATATTCTCGATAATCTGAACCGTAATGATTGGCGGCTTGGTGTCGCAACCGGCAAACCGCGACGCGGGCTCGACCATATCCTGCACACGCATGAACTCGACGGTTTGTTCGTAACGCTGAACACATCGTGTACCGGCGTCGGCAAACCCGATCCGCGCATGATCAACGAGGCCTTGCATGAAAGCGGCGTGGACCGGTCTGCGGCCGTGATGATCGGCGACACCAGCCATGACATTGCCATGGCGGTGAATGCCAAGGTGTACGGCGCAGGCGTGACCTGGGGCTTTCATACGCGCGAGGAAATCGAGGCTGCGGGCGCGCATGATATCCATGATGATTTTGCCTGTCTGGAGCGCGGCCTGACGCGGTTTGCCCAAGCGCTGAATACAGCGGCATAGAGGCCACTTTTCCCCATAAAATTCTGCGAATCGGATCGCGCTGGGCCTGTTTGTCTTAAACCTGTCTGCCAGCCGTGCTATGGCGTCGCCATGAGTGGGACGACGGACGCAGACGAACGCGCAGCCATTGCAGAGCGGGCCCGGATCAGTGAGTTGAGCGATCAGCTGCACGAGACGGTCCGCGCGCGATCTGTTACCTACTGGCAGGACCGTATGGTATCGACCACGGTCCATAGCGAGTTTCTGGCTGTGTCCTGGTCGGGAGATCGCGAATATCGCCTGGCTCAAGCCTATGAGAAAGCGTCCCGGCGATTTCGCAAGCGCCGCGACCCTGATACCGGATTTGGATGGGGAGCAGATCGCACCGAGCGTGATCGCACCAAACTCGTCCATGATTTGCGCGAGCGCTACGCATTCAAGCAGAACCGGCGTTATGCCGAGGAATGCTATGTCTTCTACAAGTCCTCGGAAATCGCGCCGGTCACGCTGACATCGATTGCGCCGACCCTGTTGCCGGCCTTTTACGCGGCACCGTTGCACCATTTCTTTGTCATCCGGCGCCATCAGCCCGTGGCCGAACGTGATGACAGTGTCGCCTATACCGCCTGGACAGTCGCCGAGCCGCCCGCGCGCACGGCGCAGGACATGATCAAACAGATCACCGATTCCATGTTTCCGAAGAAGTGTCCCGATTCAGATATCAGGGACGGCAGGAATATTCCCTGGGGCCTGATCGTCGCCACAGCGCTCTTGATACTGGTATTGATGGCATCTGCTGCGTGGTGGTTCTGGGGTGGAGGCCGAGAGCAATTTGAACGTCTTGTCGCGCTATCAGACCCATCGCCGCCCGCAAATTCCACAACACAGATGCCTGTGCTGACGACGGACCCGCAGGCTTTGCCCGCGAGCACCGATAACCGATTTGGCCGGGTCGAAGCGCAGATCGCCTCGATTGAGGCGCGACTGGTGGACCTCGTAACGCATGACCAGATTGCGACCCATCAAGCCGAAATTCGCAGCCTGCTCGGCGAGATGCAGGATGCGCAGGCCCAAGGGGCAGGTGATGTGGATACAGGCGGGCTGGACTTGCCGGCCTGCCTGCCGGTCCGGCAGGTCGGTGGCCATCGCGTCCCGACCTATCTGTTTGTCGCGGTATTCAGTGCACGCGGCATTACGGCGATCGCGCCCGGCAATGATGATGCGCAGGCGGCGTCGATCCGCAATCAACTGCCCTATATCGGGCAAACCGTCGACGCAGACAGATTTGTCGAGGAGTCCCGGGCCCTGTTTGCCCAATCGCAGGGGCAGGGATGCCGCCATTATGTGATGTTATTGGATAATGAAGCCGGAGAGGTTTCGTCCTATATCGCCCAGCGACAGGCGGTAGAGGATCATTTTTATATCTACCGAATCCGGCAATAGCCGGGCGGAGGATAGACGATGACGAAATACGAGACCAAGCCGGGCGTCGCCGTCCCCAAACCGGAAGATACGCGTCCGAAGCGTTTCTACACTGATGCGGCGACGTCCCAGACGGATACCGGATGGGCTGTAACGCTGGATGGACGTCAGGTACGCACGCCGCGCAAAACACCGCTTGTCCTGCCAACGCAAAACCTGGCTGAATTGGTCTGCGAAGAGTGGGCGGCGCAAGGCGACCGGATTGACCCGATGACCATGCCGCTGACGCGGTTGGCCAATGTTGTGCTTGATCAGAGCGACGCCCACCGCGACGCTCTGGTCTATGAGGTTATCAAATACGCAGTGACCGATTTGCTGCGCCATCGCGCCGCCGAGCCCGATGATCTGGTCGCCCTGCAGGTCGAAACCTGGAACCCGTATCTGGATTGGGCGAAGGCCGAACTGGGCGCGCATTTGCCTGCGGTGACCGGAATATTGCCCGCTGCAGCGCCGGAGGCGTCGATTGCAGCCTTGCGCGAGAGGGCCAGCGGATATGATGTCTGGCGCTTGACGACCCTGGTGCAGGTCACGTCGCTGACCGGATCGGCCGTGCTGGGCTTTGCGCTGGTTGAAGGCCATGCGAAGGGCGAGGCGGTCTTCGCCGCATCCCGCCTGGATGAGGACTTCCAGATTTCGCAATGGGGCGAGGATGAAGAGGCGGCCGAGTATGCGGCAGGCATCCGGCGCGAAATCCTAGCCTGCGCGCGATGCCTCGCCGCTCTATGACGGGCGCAGAAGACAGGCTAGATTGACGACTGAATTCGATCGGGCATGACAGTATCAGGAGTGACATCATGGCGAAGACCGGGCCGGGCGGCATGCTGGATTTCGACGTGCTGCGAAATGCTGACAGGCGTACTGAGCCGTTCAATTATTTTGTCGCGTCCGACGCACTGACGGCGGACGAATCGGCGCAGGTGCGCGCCGATTACCCCGCCATCGACAAGCCGGGTTATCTGCCGCTGTCCAAGCTGGAAGCCACCGGGGCATTTGAACGTCTGATGGACGATCTCAACTCACCCTTGCTGGCTGAAGTCCTGACCGAGAAGTTCGGCGTGGATTTTACCGACAAGCCGCGCATGATCACGGTGCGCCGCCTGTCGCAATTGTCGGATGGCCCGATACACAATGATTCAAAGTCGAAAATCCTGACCATGCTGATTTATCTCAATGCCGATTGGGACGGGACTGGCGCGGGCTGTATCCGGGTTTTGAACGGGCCGGATGATTTTGAGGATTTCACCGAGGAAGTCCCGCCCTTGCAGGGCTATGTCTTTGCCTTCCTGCGCTCTGACGATAGCTGGCATGGCCATTTGCCCTTTGAAGGCGAACGCTTTGTTGTCCAGACGACCTTCCTGACCAGCCAGGAAGAGCTGGACCGCAAGGAAAACCGGGGCCGTTTCAGTAAAGTCGTCTTTTCCCCGAATTTCGTGCCAGCCTGCCGCATCAACAATCCGGAAGCATCTCCATGAAACGCCTGTCTGCCGCCCTTGTCCTTGCCGCGCTCACCACCGCCGCCGCCCATGCCCAGGAGGCCTTGCCCGGCGTCTATGACGCCAGCGCGGTGCCGGGCTGGGTCTATGACGCAGACATCACCGAAGATCTCGGTGTGCCGACCTGGGTTCAAACCGGTCTGGAGACGGACAATCAGA
>CAXBKM010000183.1:0-4659 GCA_963976265.1 uncultured Maricaulaceae bacterium | reverse complement strand
GGAGAGGGTGGATACTCTTCACCCCTTCCGGTTTCACTGGCGTTCAACCACCTTCCCCATCAAGGGGAAGGAACAATAAATGGTCTGTCAGCCATTTCCTATTGCATCGTCGGGATCACAAAGGCCTGATCGCCGATATCGCCCGTGGGCCAGCGCTGGGTGACGGTCTTGATCTTGGTGAAGAAGCGGATGCCCTCAGTGCCATACTGGTTGGTGTCGGTGAAGGCTGAGCGCTTCCAGCCACCAAAGCTGTGATAGGCGACCGGGACCGGGATCGGAACATTGATGCCGACCATGCCGACCTGAACCTTGGCGGCAAATTCACGCGCGGCCAACCCATTGCGGGTGAAGATCGCGACGCCGTTTCCGTATTGATGCTGGCTCGGCAGGGCGGCGGCTTCTTCCAGATCTTTCGCCCGCACGACTTGCAGGACAGGGCCGAAAATCTCTTCCTGATAGGACTGCATGTCCGGCGTCACATGATCGAACAGGGTCGGGCCGATGAAGAAGCCGTTTTCATGGCCCTGGAGTTTGAAACCGCGACCATCAAGGCGCATCGTCGCGCCTTCTTTCTCGCCCATCGTGATGTAGTCTTCAACCTTGGCGCGGTGGGCCGCCGAGACAACCGGGCCATAATGCGCGTCATTATCGGTGGAGACACCCACGCGCAGCTTGGCGGCTTCATCAACCATGCGCTCGACAAATTCGTCGGCAGTTTTCTGGCCGACCGGAACCGCAACGGGCAGCGCCATGCAGCGCTCGCCGGCCGAGCCATAGGCCGCGCCGAGGAAATCGTTGACGACCTGATCCATATCGGCGTCGGGCATGATGATGCCGTGGTTTTTCGCCCCGCCCATCGCCTGAAAACGCTTGCCCTGCTCGGTACAGGTGCGCGCGATATAATGGGCGATATCCGACGAGCCGACAAAGCTGACGGCCTTGATATCGTCATGGGTCAGCAGCGCGTCGACCGCTTCCTTGTCGCCCTGAACGACCTGAAGAACGCCTTCGGGCAGGCCCGCCTCGATCCACAGCTCGGCCAGACGCATCGGCACGGACGGGTCCTTTTCCGACGGTTTCAATACCATCGCATTACCGGTGGCGAGCGCCATGCCCATGAACCACATCGGGATCATGGCCGGGAAGTTGAACGGCGAAATACCGGCGACCACGCCCAGCGGCTGGCGCATGGAATACACATCAATACCGGTCCCGGCGCTCTCGGTGTATTCGCCCTTGAGGAGGTGCGGTACGCCGCAGGCAAATTCGATGACTTCCAGACCGCGGATCAGATCACCCTTGGCATCGGCGATGACCTTGCCATGCTCTGATGACAGCAAATGAGCCAGCTCATCCATTTCGGATTCGACCAGGTCCTTGAACTTGAACAGGACGCGCGCGCGGCGTTGCGGGTTCATCGCGGCCCATTTGCGCTGGGCCTCGACCGCACCGGAGACCGCCTTGTTCACAACATCCGCGCCGCCAAATCCCACGCGGGCCTGAACCTCGCCGGTATTGGGATTGTAGACATCCCCGTGCCGGTCGGCTTTGGGGGCATAGGTCTGGCCGTCGATGAAATGATGGATGTCGCGCATGGGGGAGCTCCTGCCGGTCTGGGCTGTGCAAAACGTATTGCCGCTCATATCGCGCCGCTGGGACCAAAGGTCAAATCGAGGCTCGAATTGGCCTGTCATTTTGGGTCGTCATTCTCGAGGTCACGCTTTCAATCGCGAACCCGCATGACCATGGATCGTGATGCAAAACAGGCTTTCATTGTGGCCTGCACACAAGACAGGTGCATTCAGGCGCGGCTCGTCATAAAGTGCGTGCAATATTGAAAAATACCGGGGCGAGACAATGCGTATTCTGAAAATTTCCAGCGTCATCATGATGGCCGGTCTGATAGTGGCCTGCTCATCATCGTCCCAGCGACCGGAGCGGACGCCGCGCGGCGGATTTGAACGCGCCAATATGGCGTTCAACACCGGCGATTTCGCCACTGCGCATGAGGGTTATTCCTGTATCGCGTCGCGCGGCCATGGTTTTGAAGTCGCCCAGCATAATGCCGGACTTGCCTCCATGGAGATGTCGCGCGATCCGTCCCTGACCGACGAAGAGGCGCAATTGCTGCGCGGCCGGGGTCTGGGCGAATTGATGCTGGCAGCCAATGCCGGTTGGCCCGCATCGCAGGCTGAATTGTCGGAATATTATTTTGAGCGCGGTGATGATGACGGAATGGTGCGCGCCGGATACTGGTTGTTGATGTATTCAGGCAATAACCGCGAAACCGCGCTTGGCCTGCAACGCCTGTCGAATGCGCGCCAGGACGAGATTTTCACGGGTGTTGGCGAAGAGCGCATGTTGCTGGCTCAGCAATCACTGCAAAACTATCGACTCACACCGCTGGAAGCCTCGCGGCCCGAAACCTATTGCGCACCCTGGTTTGAAGTTCGCGGACCGCGTCGCCCGCAACGCCGCCGCGCACCGGACATCGCACCGGATCGCGCGCCCAGTCAGGGACAGCCGCGCTATTGAGCCGGTCGCGCGCCATTATGAAATATCGGCAAGGTTCGACGGATGGCGCGGTTCTGCCGCGTAACAGTCTGGCTGACCCGAACCGGTGCGCAAGAGGATAAC
This sequence comes from uncultured Maricaulaceae bacterium, assembly GCA_963976265.1. Lineage (GTDB taxonomy): Bacteria > Pseudomonadota > Alphaproteobacteria > Caulobacterales > Maricaulaceae > Hyphobacterium. Next base: position 2,022 of record CAXBKM010000183.1, on the reverse strand, counting down.
CAGGATGAGACTTCCCCTGTCCCTCGCACTCGCTGCTGTCCTCACCGCCTGTTCAACAGGCGGGCGTGACGGCCCTGGCCGACTGCGTGCCGGTTCGGGCGGCGAACTCTTGTATGCGCAAGGCCAATACAGGGCCGAAGAGGGTGATCATATCGGATCACTTCGCGCCTATTCCTGCGCGGCTGAATATGGCCCCGGTTACGAGGTCGCCTATCATGCGGCTGGCATCACGGCGCTGGATATGGCCGTGATGGCCGTCACGCCGGAAGATCGCCGCACACCTCTGACCGAAATCGGATATGACGCGCTTGAACGCGCGGCCAATGCCGGGTGGGCCGCCAGCCAGGCCGAACTGGCCCTGCGATACCATAGAGCAGGCCGGGCCGAGGACGCCGCTAACTGGGCGGCCATCTATCGCAGCAATGCGCGCGATGACGCGCTTGGCCTGGCGCGCATTCCTGACGCCGTGTTCGCCGATATTCGTGCCGCGTCAGACTATTCTACGGCGCAAGCGCGCGCTGACGACTTTTTCCCGCAGCCCCTGGCGCGCGGTGAGCCGGGACCGGAATGTCATGAGATGATGCGCCCCGTTGATCGCCGGGGGCGCGGTGGCTTTGGCGTGTCGCCCGACATCGGCCACGGCACGACGCGCGGCAATCGCTAGGTGTCGCGTTGAGACGATATCGATCCCGATGAGAGTCCCGCCTAGCGGTTGGCGCGGGCAAAGAATGGCTCTGTCCGGTTCGCCAGAGCCACTAAGGATAGCATAACGGGCACTTCGACGAGTACGCCCACAACTGTCGCCAGAGCCGCTCCGGAATTGATCCCGAACAGGCTGATTGCAACGGCCACGGCGAGTTCAAAAAAATTCGAGGTTCCAATCAGTGCGCAGGGTGCCGCAATTTTGAATGGCACCCGCCACAGCCATGCCGCGCCGAAAGCCAGCAGGAAAATCCCGTATGACTGGATCAATAGAGGTAGTGCGATCATCGCAATCACGAGTGGTGACTGCAACAGCACATCGCCCTGGAAACCGAACAACAGGACGACAGTGGCGATCAGCCCGCCGATCGAGACCGGTTTGACCCGGGCATTGAAGTGGTCGAGCCGCACTGTTCCGGACTCACCTTGATTGCGAAGCAGCCATGCGCGCACGGCGGCCCCTGCGGCGAGCGGAGCGACGACATACAATCCGGCCGACACAATGAGCGTATTCCACGGCACAACAATGTCCGTGACGCCCAACAACAGGGCCACGATCGGCGCGAAGGCAAAGATCATGATCACATCATTGGCCGCAACCTGAACCAGTGTGTAATTCGGATCGCCACGCGTCAGTTGTGACCAGACAAACACCATCGCGGTACACGGGGCTGCCCCGAGCAGGATCAGCCCGGCGATATACTGGGTCGCATCCTGTGGCTGGATGAAGGGCGCGAATACGAACTCGAAAAACACAACAGCGAGGAAGGCCATGGAGAACGGCTTGATCAGCCAGTTCACGATGAGGGTTATGATCAATCCTTTGGGGCGGGCACCGATACGCGAAATACTGGTCAGATCGACCTGAACCATCATTGGGAAAATCATGGCCCAGATCAAAATGGCCACTACGAGATTGACCGAAGCATATTCAATCCGGCTTAGCCAACCGAAAGCATCCGGGAATAAAAATCCCAGACCGACACCCACGGTGATCGCCATTGCGACCCATACGGAAAGCCATTTTTCGAACACGCCAATTCCGGCGGGTGCCACGCCGTCGCCAGGGCGGTCGATCCTGTTATCCGTCATGCGTCGGCCCTTGTTCGCTGCCCGCTTGGCCGATGGCATCGAGCCGGGTTTTCAGTGACAGGCGGTCCAGAGTTTCGAGCGGCAAGCTGGCGAAGGCTTCAATGCGCTGGCGCAGACAGCGACAGGTTTCGGTAAAGGCGGCGGCGATTTCGGCATCACTTCCGGTCACAGCCGCCGGGTCGGGCAAGCCCCAATGAGCGGTCATCGGTTGGCCGGGCCAAACCGGAC
>CAXBKM010000182.1:0-4663 GCA_963976265.1 uncultured Maricaulaceae bacterium | reverse complement strand
ATCGCCCATGCCGAGCAATTGTTCGGCGCCCTGATCGCCCAGAATGGTGCGCGAGTCGATTTTCGACGTGACCTGATACGAAATCCGGGTGGGAAAATTCGCCTTGATTGTCCCCGTGATCACATCAACAGACGGGCGCTGGGTCGCCATAACGACATGGATGCCTGCGGCGCGCGCCATTTGGGCCAGCCGCTGGACCGCACCTTCAATATCCTTGCCCGCAACCATCATCAGATCGGCCATTTCGTCGATCACCACGACGATGAAGGGCATTTTCACCGCTTCTATGGATTCGGTTTCATAGACCGGTTCGCCGGTTTCACGGTCATATCCGGTCTGGACGGTACGCTCGAGCGGTTCACCGGTTTCGAGTGATTCCGCGACTTTCTCGTTGAAGCCTGCAACATTGCGCACGCCGATTTTGGACATGCGCAAATACCGGCTTTCCATCTCCTTGACGGTCCATTTCAAAGCCGCAACGGCTTTCTTTGGATCGGTCACAACCGGCGAGAGAAGGTGCGGGATGCCGTCATAGACCGATAATTCCAGCATTTTGGGGTCGATCATGATCAGGCGGCAATCTTCGGGCGGAAGCCGGTAGAGCAAGGAGAGGATCATCGCATTGATCCCGACCGATTTACCCGACCCTGTTGTTCCGGCGATCAGCAAGTGCGGCATCCGGGCGAGATCGGCCACGAACGGCTCTCCGCCAATGGTTTCGCCCAGCGCCATGGGTAGATCGGCCTTGCTGTCCTCAAAGGCTTTGGAATTGAGCAATGCACGCAAAAACACGGTTTCGCGGCGCGGATTGGGCAATTCGATCCCGATGGCATTGCGTCCGGGCACAACGGCGACGCGCGCGGCCGTGGCGCTCATCGAGCGCGCAATGTCATCAGCCAGATTGATCACGCGCGATGATTTAACGCCGGGTGCCGGCTCAAACTCATAGAGGGTTACGACAGGTCCGGGGCGCACCTTGACGATATCGCCCTTGACCCCGAAATCCGAAAGCACGCCCTGCAACAACTCGGCATTTTGTTGCAGACCGTTTTCGTCAATTGTGTCCGTGCGCACCTTGGGGCGCGACAGCAAGTCCAGGCGCGGCATTTTGAAGGCCTTGGACTGAACAAAGGGCAGCGCGCCTTGTGCTTCACGCGCTTCGCGCGCCGATGGCTTGGTTTTGCGTTGCGGCGCGACCTTAACGCTGGGGGTTTGAGTTTTGGGCTTTGCGCGGCGTTTGGCCGTTGTCGCAGCTCGGGGCGAAGCCATGACGGCGTCGTTGTCATCGTCCGCCGAAGATCGCCAGGGCGCCGGGACGCGTCCGCGAATGGCATCCCACCAAACCAATACCGTCGCCCAGGCGAGACCGGCGGCATCGCCAACCGCGCCAATATCGGCAGGGCGCAAGCCAAAGGTGAAGAAGACCCCCAAAACCGCAAAGATGATGCCGAGCGTGGCCGCGATAATCACGCCGCCGGGCAGCCCCAATGCGCGAATGGGATCGGCCAGCGCAAAAAGCCCGAAATCACCGAGCGCACCGCCCAAACCGCTGGCAAAGGGCCAGGCTTCGGGAATCGGCAAGGCGGATGCGGCCATCGCAAAACCTGAAATGCCGACAATGCCTGCGATCACCCGAAGGGCCATCATTGATGACGACCGGTTTTGGGGTCCGCGAAAGACCAGTATACCGCCCCATATGCCCAGCCCAATCGCCGGGCCCGCCGCAGCCCACCCAAGCGATTGCAATAAAAGATCTGACAGGGCCGCGCCGATCCCTCCCAGCGGATTGGTTGCCGCGGCAGTGGTCGCCACATTCCAGCTGGGGTCGAGCGGGTTGTGTCCAAACAGGGCGACGATCAGCGCGATTCCAATCGCGACCTTAATCCCGCCCAGCGCCCAGACGCGCAGGCGCGCCATGAAGAGACCGCGTTCAGCCCGAACACGTTCACCCAAATCATCCTGCGACGCTGCATCAAAACTTGCCATGACGGGCAATTTAGCGGTGAAAGCGTGAGTCAGGGGTAAACGCGTATTAACGTGAATGCATAAGGTGGGGGGTCGAAGCGGCTATGGGCAGGGAATCATGAAAAACTTTACGCTGGACGAAACGGTACGCGCCTTGCGTCCCATGATTGAGCGCGCAGATTTTGTCGAACGCGAAAAGCCGGTCTCGGGCAAGGGGCGACGGCCTGCCTATTCGGATCTGGGCGATATGGCGCGGTTTGAAAATGAAGACCGGGCTCTCATCCTCGCCAGTGATCGCGGCGAAGTCATGTTGACCCTGGTCGAAGCGGATGGTTCGACAGACCGGATTGATCTCGAATGCCCAAAGCGCAATACGTCGATTGCGGGTGGGGCGGCCCTGCCGATTTTTACCGCCTCTACGATGCGCTGTTTGAGACGCAAGCTGGCGCGCTGGCTTTAAACAAGCCCTGCGGCAGTGCGCCGCTTTCATTGCGCCCAATCTGCCCTACAATCGCAACCCATGAGCAAGCCATTTGCATTTGAAGGCGATGTGACCATCGTCGGGGGCGGCCTGGCCGGACAAACACTGGCGCTGGCGCTCGATCAGGCAGGCCTGACCGTTGCGCTGGTTGATGTCCTGGAATTTGAAACCCAGCTCGCGCCGGAATTTGATGGCCGTGCTTCTGCGCTCGCCTATACCAGTTTTCGCATGCTGGAGGCGCTGGGTGTGGGCGATCGTCTGCGCGACCATGCACAGCGAATTGAGGACATATTGGTCGCCGATGGACGCCCTCATGGTGGACGGCGAAAGGGCGGGCCGGGCCCGTTTTCGCTGCATTTCGATCGCCGTGAAATTCACCCCGATGATGAAGGCGAACCCTTGGGCTGGATGGTTGAAAACCGCCATACACGGCTGGCCTTGACACAAACCATTGCCACACGACCGGGTATTGCCTGCTTTGCACCGGTTCGGGCCGAGGCGTGGGAAGAGATTGCCGGCGGCATGATTCTCAATCTGGAAGATGGGCGGCAGCTGAAATCCTCAATGATTGCCGCGTGTGACGGGCGGTTTTCCCGCACCCGTCGCCAGGCCGGAACCCGGACAACGGGCTGGGCCTATGATCAGAAGGGCATCGTCGCGACGGTTGAACATGAGCAGCCGCACAATGGTGTGGCGTACGAATATTTTCTGCCCGGCGGACCGTTCGCCATCCTGCCTCTGAAGGGAAACCGCGCCTCCCTGGTCTGGACAGAGCGGACCGGGCGCGCCGACGCCATTTCAAAACTTGGCGCCGCCGATTTTCAAAAAGAGCTCGATGCCCGCTTTGGGGACTTTCTGGGCCCCGTCCGTGAAACCGGACCGCGCTGGGCCTTTCCTCTCGGCCTGACACTGGCTGAACAATTCTGTGCGCCGGGCCTCGCATATTGCGGCGACGCGGCGCGCGGCATTCATCCGCTCGCCGGGCAGGGGTTTAATCTCGGGATTCGTGATGCGGCCGCACTGGCGCAAGTCCTGGGCGAAGCCAAATCGCTGGGGCTTGACCTGGGCAGTTTGGTAACATTGCGCCGCTATGAGCAATGGCGAAAGTTTGATTCGGTCAGTCTTTCTGCCGGAACCGATATTTTCAACCGACTGTTTTCAAATGACATTACCCCAATTCGCCTGGCGCGGGGTCTGGGTATGTCAGTTGTTGACAGGATACCCGCGGCGCGCCAGTTTTTCATGCGCCAGGCGGGGGGAGAGACCGGTGATCTGCCGCGCCTGTTAAAGGGCCAGCGCCTTGATGCGGCTTAAGCCGTTTCACCCAGCGAATAGAGATAATCCCAGGTAAAAAGCCCTGTATCATGACCATCATCGAAGGTCAGGCGAACGGCATAACGCCCCACCGGTTCAGCCTTTGTCACCTGAACTTTATCCTTGCCGGTCAGCGTAATTTTCTGACCGGGGCCATGGCCCTGAACTTCCGCACTGGGCGATTCAACGCGCAGGGTTTCAAACGGTATTGAAAAATTTGCGCCATCATCAAAGGCGATGGCCAGCACTTTGTTCTGTTTTGAAAAAACCAGTTCGCGTGGCCAGGGGCGATCCATTACCGCGCCTCTACATCGCTCAATTCACGCGCCTCATCGGCGAGCATAATGGGAACGCCATCACGAATGGGATAGGCCAGTCGGGCTGATTTCGAAATCAGCTCGCCCGCATCCCGATCATAGGTCAGGGATTTGCGCGTCACCGGACAGACCAAAATTTCGAGAAGTTTGGGGTCGACGGCGTTCGGTGCGGGGTCAGTTTTGCTCTCGGTCATGTGACATGTCCTAATTCCAGATCGCGTGTTTGGCTAGCCGACATTGCCGTCTTCGGCCGCCGCAATCCGCTTTTTCAAAATATCTGTCATGAAGCGCAGGCGGTCATGACCATTGCGGGCCTCAAGCAGGGATTGCCGCTCCGGCGCAGAAAACGGGGCCGCCATGGCGAGACGATCAACCAGATGGGCTGTGCTCACAGTGTCAATTTGTGCCCAGTCGGCCTCGATGGATTCATGCTTGAACCAGGCTTGGGCGCGCGACAGCAACAAATCACGGTCTGCGCCGAGCATGGCATCGGGAACGCCGCAATCTTCCGCGAAGGGCTCAAAATCAACCCGGCCAATACGGTAAGGCGTTGAATGATCTTCCTCGCCGAGCAGATGAAAGCGCG
>CAXBKM010000181.1:0-4666 GCA_963976265.1 uncultured Maricaulaceae bacterium | reverse complement strand
CAGGCGGTGTGATCTTCTCCGGTCGTGCCACGCCGGACATGCGCGTCCGCGTTTTCGCCAATGGGTCCATTATTGGCCAGGCCAATGTGGGTCCCGACGGGCGCTGGACGGTGCGCGCCGGTGATGCCTTGGCCCCCGGTCTCTATGATTTGCAGATCGATATGCTCAGCCCGGACGGGCGTGCCATTGCGGTGATCGCATTGCCGTTTGAGCGCGCTGCGCCCGGCGCGGTCAATCTGGGCCCCAACAGTGTTGTGGTTCAGCCGGGCAACAGCCTGTGGCGTATCGCGCGGCAGCTTTACGGATCGGGCGTTCAATACACGGTGATTTACCAGGCCAATCGCGAACAGATCCGTGATCCGGACATAATCTACCCTGGTCAGGTGTTTTCCACACCCTCGCAGGGCGATGATGCCCCCCAAGAGGATTCCAACGACGGTTAGTCCTCTGGCGCTTTGCGACCCGCCGCCCTATGTGAGGGGCGATGAGTGATGTGCCTGCCCAACAAGATGATGAAACCCTGCCCCGCGAGACACCGCCAGCGGTGGGTTTGGCCTCGGCCTTTGGACGCCTTGTCTCGCTGCTGGCATCACCGGACATGTCCAAATGGCGCCCGCGCATGGTGCTGGCGCTTGTCCTGACCATTGTGTCAAAAGGGTTTGCGGTTGCTGCGCCGCTGTATTTTGGCGATGGCGTCAATACGATCGCCGAAGGCGCAGGCAATGCGGCGGCCGCGGCTTTCATCATTGCCTTCCTGCTGTATGCCGGTGCGCGCTTTATGAGCGTGGGCGCGCCGCAATTGCGCGACGCGCTGTTTGCACCCGTTAGCCAGGATGTTCAGCGCCTTATCGCGGTGCGCGCCTTTGGGCATGTTCAGCGCCTGTCGCTCAATTTCCATCAAACCAAACGCACCGGCGCGCTGAACCGGATCATTGATCGCGGCGCGCGAGCGGTTGATTTTCTGCTGCGCTTTCTGGTCTTTAATATCGGCCCGACCGTATTCGAATTGCTGCTCGCGGCCAGCGTGATGGGTGTGGCCTATGGCTGGGAGTTCCCGGCCATCGCAGTGGTCACCGTCGCGCTGTATACGCTGACGACCTTCTCGGTGACTGAATGGCGGGTCAAGCTGCGCCGGATCATGAATGAGGCCGACAATGAGGCCAATGCGCGTTCGGTCGATGCGCTGATCAATTTTGAAACGGTAAAGGCTTTCGCTGCCGAAACCCGAGAAACGCAGCGCTATGATGATGCGTTGCAAAATTATGCCGATGCTGCGGCCCGGTCCCAGACCTCGCTGGCATTTCTGAACGGGTTGCAGGCGCTGGTTATGAATGGCGGTTTGCTCGCCATGGCATTGGTGGCGGGCTGGAAAGCCTGGAATGGCGTGCTGGCACCAGGCGATGTCGCAGCGGTCACGATGATCTTGATGAATGTCTACCAGCCCTTGAATATTCTGGGTTGGGCCTATCGCGAGATCAAACAGGCGACAGTCGATCTCGAACGCGTCTATGAGACACTCGCCCTGAAACCCGATGTCGCTGATGCCGAGGACGCGCAGGACGTATCGGTCACGCGCGGGGAAATCAGCTTCGAAAATGTTGAATTTGCCCATGATGGCCGCGAACGCTCGGTTGATGGCGTCAGTTTTGACATTCCGGCAGGCAGTTTTGTCGGCGTGTGTGGCCCGTCCGGAGCCGGCAAATCGACCCTCCTGAAACTCGTCTTCCGGTTTTACGACCCGTCTTCCGGGCGCGTTTTGATCGACGGGCATGATCTGCGCGATATCAAGCAGGACAGTCTGCGCGCCTGTTTGGGCCTGGTGCCGCAGGACGTGGTCCTGTTCAACGATACGCTGCGCGCCAATATTCTTTACAGCCATCCGGACGCTGACGATGCGACCGTGATGCGGGCCGCCGAACGCGCACGTCTGGGCGATTTTATTCGCATGCTGCCTGCCGGACTCGATACGCAGGTCGGCGAACGCGGCCTGAAACTCTCCGGCGGTGAAAAACAGCGCGTCGGTGTGGCGCGCGCCATCCTCAAGGATCCGCGTATTCTGGTGCTCGATGAAGCCACCTCTGCGCTGGATTCAGAAACCGAACGCGAAGTGCAGGCCGCGCTGAAAGCAGCCGCCAAGGGGCGCACGACGCTTGCCGTGGCGCACCGGCTCTCCACCATTGCCGGGGCCGATAAAATCCTCGTCATGGAGGATGGTAAAATCGTTGAAACCGGCACGCATGATGAACTCATTGCCCGCAATGGCCTCTATGCCACGATGTGGCATCGCCAGGCCGAAGCTGGTGAAGTGGCGCTCTAATCCTCGAAAAACCCGACCGCGGTCACCTCGTCGGAGATAATCGTCACAGCGATTTCGCCTGCCGGTGAGACGACGCGGTAATCACCGGTCGCAAGCGTGATCGGGTCACCGCCCGTCAGGCTGGACGCAACGACCTCGCCATCCTCGTCGATGACTTCAAAACGTGTCGCGACCGCGCGCGTCATGGCCTCGCCCAGATCATCGGCGCTGGTAGCGTTAAAGTATTCGCCGCCACCGGCCGTCGCCCAGCTCTCAAAGGTTTGCTGCAGGTCCGCATCGTCAATGGCAAAGCCGACAATGTTGACGCGAACATCCCAGCCGAGTGCGCGCAGCGCCTCGATCTCGCTGGCTGCATCGCCGTCGCAGGTTTCCTCGCCATCGGTCAGGACGACCAGAACGCGCTGGCCGTCAACATTGGCGAGATCGGATCGGACATGCGCGATGGACGCGCCAATCGGTGTGCGCGCGAGATTCATCGCATTGATACCCGAAATCGTGCTGGTGACGGTGCCGGGATTGAGAGGTCCCAATTCAATCTCCAGATCGGTACGGCAGGAATCGGCCTCTCGATGACCGAAGACCCGCAGCGCAAAACCGGTGCCTTCGGGAATCGTATCGGTCACCAGATCGGTCAGCGTGGCCTTGGCTATCTCGATACGGCGTACGCCGCCGAGGCGCTGCAGCATGGAACCGGACGCATCCAGAATCACCTCAACCGCATCGCCGCTGCCCAGGGCGGCGCGGCCCTGCGTCACGATCAACTGCCCGGGCGGGTTGGGAGCCGGGACGACGGTGAGAGGTTCGGTGTCCATGATTTCGCCGCCGCGTGTGCGGTAGACGAGCGTATACTCGCCCACATCAACCGGGGCGACGAGTTCCACCTCAGGCGACAGCGGGTCGATATAGCTGTAGTCAAAATTATTGCCGTCCGCGTCGGTAATAAAGATCATGTCGCCGCCATTGCCTGCGCCTGCCCAGGCCACGTTGAAACGGAAGCCCGCATAAGCTTCACCCGGACCGTTGATGTCGACGCTGGCTTCAACAATTTCGATGGGCGAGCGGCCAATGACCCGATTGTTGGAGACATAGACAACATCAAATTCGCCCAGGGTTTCGCCGACCGTAAGCGTGGTCACGCCATCGATGGTATTTCCGACATATCTGTAATTGCCAATGCCGCGGCGGGCGTCGCCATCCCGGTCTCCAAAAGTGATCTGGTCCCCGGAATTTTCAGGGCCTTCGAAGCTGACTTCGATACTGCCGCCAGCATGGATCGTTGCTGGGGCTTCGACGGTCGCGGATATACTGCCGACTGTGACCGGGTGGCGCGCAAGGATCGTAGAGCCCGTGACATAGATCACATCATACTCACCGGCATCGGCCGGTGCGCGTAAATTGCGCGCACCTTCCGTCGCGTCACCCACGTAAAAATAGGATGTGCCGCGAATGCGATCACCATCGCGCTCGCCCCAGGTGATATTATCGCTTCGGCTGGCCGGTCCGGTCCAGTTGACCTCTAACGTTTCACCGGCCCCGGCGCTGTCCGGACCAGAAAGGCTGGCCTCGGTCATGACGACAGTAATGAGCGTACTGGCCTGCTCGTTGCCTTCAAACAGATAGACGATGCGGTAATCGCCGGGTTGTTCGGGAACCTGAAGGGCTTGTGGATTGGCACGTACATAGGCGTATCCGATGCGGCCGGTTTGCTCCTCATTCGTCGGGCGAACTTCGATAAGACCGCCTGTCTCTTGCGGTGCGGTCCAGCTCACCTCGATACTTTGTCGGATATGCGCCTGTGCCGGTGCGTCGACCGAATAGTCCTGAGCCGCCGCAAGCGGTGCGCATGCCAATGCAAAGACAACAAACAGAAAGCGCATGATTTCCCCCAATCCCGGATTGTTTGGGAAAGGTTAACAACCCGGATGGATTCGCGCAAAGTAAAGAAAGTCGAATTTTAGGAGAGGCAGTTTCACTCTCCCGTCGGGAAGGGGGTAGGGCGAGGGGGCTTTCCTGTTCTGTCATCCCGGCCAAGCTTCGAACCCAGTCATTTTTCTCGTTTCCCTTGATGGGAGAGGTGACCCGAAGGGTCGGAGAGGGTGGGAAACCTGACCGTCGGAGTCACCCACCCCTTCCGGTCTCACTGACGCTCGACCACCTTCCCCATCAAGGGGAAGGAGAAGAATGCTTCATTCCCTAAGTGCTTCGCAGCCTTCCCTCTCCCTGAAAGTAGAGGGTGCGTCACCCCTCGCACTTCACTGGAGAAGTGCCTAACCTGAAACCAAACTGATCAGCCGGGACAATCCCATGAGCGATAAACAGACCAGAAAAAATGATGAAGGCGCATTCGAG
>CAXBKM010000180.1:0-4672 GCA_963976265.1 uncultured Maricaulaceae bacterium | reverse complement strand
GCGCCATTTTCTACGCATTGGGCCGACACCCTCTGGCGGGCATGGCCGCCGCCTTTGCGGGTGTTTCAGGCGGCTATAGCGCGAATATTCTGATCGGGACAATCGATCCGCTGCTGGCGGGTATCACCCAGGAAGCCGCCCGTCTGATTGATGGCGATTATGTCGTCGTGGCGACCGCCAACTGGTATTTCATGGTGGCATCGACATTCCTGATTACAGCGGTGGGCTCGCTTGTGACGATCTTCATCGTTGAGCCCAAGCTGGGCGCCTATGATGCGGGAAAGGCCGATCCCACCATTCTCGACAAGCGAATGATGGAATCGTTGAGCCCGGAAGAAAAAAAGGGGCTCGTCTGGGCGGGTTTTGCCCTGCTCGGCGTGTTGGGACTGATGGCGCTGACGCTTGTTCCAGACTGGGGGATATTGCGAAACCCTGTGGATGGTGACCGGGTCAATTCACCCTTCTTTCGCGGCTTTGTTGTCTGGATTCTGATCTTCTTCGTCATCACCGGGTTTGCGTATGGCCGTGCCGTCGGAACCATGAGGAATGATCGCGATGTCATTGATGCCATGGCGGCGGCTCTGGCATCGTTGGGTCTTTATATCGTGCTGGTTTTCTTTGCCGCGCAGTTTGTTGCCTTTTTCGGCTGGACCAATCTGGGTGCGATCACCGCCGTCACGGGTGCACAATTCCTGCAGGATACCGGGCTGACGGGCCCTGTCGTCTTCATCCTGTTTATCTTGATGTGCTGTTTCGTGAATTTGATGCTGGGTTCGGCGTCTGCACAATGGGCCGTAACCGCACCGATCTTTGTACCCATGCTGATGCTGATCGGCTATTCGCCCGAAGTCATTCAGGCGGCCTACCGGATTGGCGATTCCACGACCAATATCATTACACCGATGATGAGCTATTTTGGCCTGATCCTGGCCTGGGCAACGCGCTACAAAAAGGATCTCGGTGTCGGGACATTGATTGCGATGATGCTGCCCTACACGATGTTTTTCATCGTGCTCTGGACCGCCTTCTTCTTCCTGTGGACATTTGGTCTGGGTCTTCCGGTCGGACCGGGTTCGCCCACTTATTACACGCCATAAGCCACCAGACGGTTTAGCCGTAATGGCGGTCCAGACCGTATAGATAATCGCGCGCATAGTCGGGGCCGACCCAGACATCGAGCGGCGGACAATCGCACCCTTGTGCGAACAGGCGAACCGGAAGGCCGGCACCGCGCGCGGCTGCGTCCAGATCATCCAGGGTCAGCGGGACGATAATTTCATAATGGCGAGCACACGGGCCGGGGCAATGTGTGAAGGCTTCCGCCATTTGGACGATATCGACATCATAACCGCTGACGCGGGCGCGGTTATAGGCGCGCGGTGCGAGTCCCGGATAGACGTCATCATCCTTGCGCACTACCAGATAATGCTGCCAGCCGCCGTTCCCAAATTCGCTCTCAATGCGAAAACCGCCAAATAGGGGATTGCCGATCTCTGGCCCGACAAAACGGGCCTCATCGTTATATCGCGGACCCGACGCACAGCCGGTGGCGACCATGAGTGCGGCCAGCAAAATGCCGATCGCGCCTCTGCGAAACAACCCTGGGGTCGGGTTTGAGATCCTGTTCGTCATTTCCATCACGAAGCCAAGTCTGGCAGGCGCAAGGTCGGTCTCAAAGACACTTCCCCTGAGACGATAGCGGCACGATGCCCTTGACGCCACGCATCCAACACGAAACAGCAGAACCCATGTCGACACAGACCCAAATGCAAAACCGCTTTGACGCCGTGGTCATCGGGGCCGGCGCCGCCGGATTATTCTATGGCGCGCGCGCGGGTGAAGCGGGCTTGCGCGTCCTGGTCATCGACCACGCAGCCAAGCCGGCAGAGAAAGTCCGCATATCGGGCGGTGGGCGCTGCAACTTCACCAATATCCATACCCGACCGGAAAATTTCATCTCCGAGAATCCACATTTTGCCAAATCGGCGCTGGCCCGCTACACGCCCCAGGATTTCATGGATCGCCTCGCCCACCACGACATTCGCTGGCATGAAAAGACGCTGGGCCAGCTGTTTTGCGATGGCCGCTCAGGAGCGGTTATCGACATGCTGGTTGGAGAATTGCGTGAAGCGGGCGGCGCGCTGCGTTTGAACACACCGGTCAGCAATATTGCCAAAACCGAAAATGGTTTCAGCGTTGAAACATCTGCCGGACCAATTGAGGCCGAGCGGCTCGTGATCGCGACCGGTGGCTTGTCCATCCCCAAAATGGGCGCGACAGGCTTTGCCTATGATGTGGCGCGCCAGTTTGGGCATTCAGTCATCGAACCGCGCCCGGCATTGGTGCCCTTTGTCTTCCAGGGCCGCGAGAAAACCGATTTTGCCTCCGTGTCCGGCCTCGCCTGCCCGGTGACAGTCAGTGTCGATGACGCGGCTTTTGAAGAGGCCATGCTGTTTACCCATCGGGGCCTGTCCGGCCCGGCGATTTTGCAGATCTCATCCTATTGGCAGGAAGGCCAGTCGATCTCGCTCGATCTGCTTGCCGGGTCTGACGCCGCGAAGACGCTGAAAACCTTCAAGGCCGACCATCCGATGAAATCCCTGACCAGTGCGCTTGAGGTGCATTTGCCCAACCGACTGGTTGGCTTGCTGGCTACGCGCGGCGACATTCCCGACGTGCCGCGCCTGGCTGATCTCTCCCATGCCGCGATCGACACGATTATTGCTGACCTGTCCCACTGGAGGATCAAGCCATCCGGCACGGAAGGCTGGCGTACGGCCGAAGTGACGGCCGGCGGAATTGATACCGCAGGCCTGTCATCGAAAACCATGGAGAGTCGCCGTGTGCCCGGTCTCTACTTTATCGGCGAATGCGTCGATGTGACCGGTTGGCTGGGCGGGTATAATTTCCAGTGGGCCTGGGCCAGTGCTTATATTGCATCTCAGGCTTAGGTATTTCGAACCGGCCAGAAACCCCAGATAAACAATAACTACAATGGATTGTGGCGTTTTCGGTGTTGGCGGGACTCCGGATTTCGAGATACCCGTTTAAATCCCTGCAATCCTCCACTAGTTTGATTGCCGTGGCTGGAGGAATTTCCATTTCGATCCCTTGGCGTCGCGGGGGTTTTGCCTGCGTGCTGAGTTTGGCACTTGCCGGGTGCGGCGGATCGCCAAGCGTAAGCTTGTCGCAGACGCTCTCTGACATTCGTGAGAGCGGCGAGCTTGTTGTCCTGACCACGGAGAGTCCAACAACCTGGTTTGGATCAACCCACGATCCTGAAGGCTATGAGGTTGAGCTGGTGGAGGCCGTAGCCACAGACTTGGGCGTTAATGTTCGCTACATAGTCCATGATGACCTCTCCAGCGTTCTGGGCGCGATAACGCGCGGTGAAGGCCATGTCGCTGCCGCGGGTATTACCCAAACAGAGGCACGCGCCCAGCGGTTCAATTTTGGCCCCGCCTATATGAATGTCCGACAGGAAGTCGTTTGCCGAATGGGGGCGACACAAATTACGGACATGTCCGATTTGGGCGAAGCGGATCTCGCCGTCCTTGCCGGATCCAGCTATGTCGAAACGCTCCAAACCCTTGCATTGATGCTTCCAGATTTGCACTGGGAGACGATCGAAGCGCCTTCGGCCCTGCCCTTGCTGGAGCGCATTCACGCAGGGGATCTCGATTGTACGATCGCTGATTCCAACCTGGTGGCGCATGCCCGTCTGCGATACCCCGAACTGGTCAGCATGTTTGACCTGACCGAAGATCAGCCTCTGGCGTGGGCTTTGCCGCGGCCATTGGAGGATGATGACGGCAGCTTTTCAGATTGGCTTGTTGCCTGGTTCGCCGAAGCTCATGAATCCGGTTTTATGGCGGATCTGGACGAGCGCTGGTACGGCCATGTCGACACATTTGATTATGTCGAAACCGCCGTTTTTCTACGGCGGCTCAATAATCGTCTGCCCGATTATGAGCATCATTTTCTCGAAGCCGCTGACGACACTCATTTCGACTGGTCCCTGTTGGCTGCGCAGGCCTATCAGGAATCGCACTGGGATCCCGACGCGGTCAGCCCAACCGGCGTTCGCGGCATGATGATGCTGACCCGGCCCACGGCGCAGGAAGTTGGGGTCCAAGACCGTACCGATGCCGAACAATCCATACGCGGCGGTGCCGCTTATCTCGCCAATCTCTATGAACGTCTTCCCGACGACGTGACGGGCGATGACCGGCTCTACATGGCACTGGCAGCGTATAATATTGGCATGGGGCATCTCTATGATGCACGCCGTCTCGCTGACCGTCTGGGCCGAGACAAAAATGACTGGAATGACATGCGTGAAGTATTGCCGCTTCTGAGCCAGCGCGAGCATTATGAGACACTGCGTTATGGCTATGCGCGTGGTCATGAACCGGTTCACTATGTGAGAAATATCCGGACATTTCAGGCGCTTCTCGAGGCCAATTATTCGCTTTGAGCCTTGACCCATCCCACATTACAGGTTTGTAATGCACCTGTATCGCTCTTGGGGAGGGGCTGACCATGAAAGTATTTTTGGGAACATTGCTATTGGCCATGGGTATCGGCGGAGCCGTATCCTGTCCCGATCATGTCCGCGCAGAGGCTGCAGAGCGGGTCCAGATATCCGATGAAACCGTCGAAGAGTTTGGTC
>CAXBKM010000179.1:0-4695 GCA_963976265.1 uncultured Maricaulaceae bacterium | reverse complement strand
TAGTCCGGGGTGAGTGCTGTGCGATTGCGCGTCGGCTTGAAGTAGACGGTCGCGACGCGGACCTGCTCGGGAAAATTGCGGCGGCATTTGTCGCGCAAAACGGTCAAAACCGCCTCGATTGAACGCCCGCTGTCAAACACATCGTCGACGATCAGCAACCGGTCCTCGGCATTGAGCGTATCGACCAGATAACTTTCGCCGAACACATGAACCTCGCGCTGCAATTCGTCGATGCCCGAATAGGCCGAGGTGCGAATGGCGATGTGGTCGGTCTCCAACCCGCGCCAGGCCAGATATTCCTGAACGGCGATCCCGACCGGGGCGCCGCCGCAGGAATCCAGATTAGATAAAAGACCGCGTCCCAGCCTTCGCCAGGACCGCGTATTGTTTGATGTGATCCAAAAGTGTGCTCATGGTTCAAATATCTCTAGGCTGTCGTAAACAGAATAAGAGGCCCCCATGCGCAAATCCCAAGATCATCCTGTCGGCACGGTGACGACGCTGCATGTCGACAGTCAGGCCATCACCAACAATGTGCTGGGTGATCCGAGCAGGCGGCGTGTCGATATCTATGTCCCGGCGGGACATGACGGTACGGATCTGCCGCTGCTGGTCGATCTGGTGGGTTTTACCGGCGGCGGTCCGGCACACACCAATTGGAAAAGCTTTGGCGAAAACGCACCGGAGCGCCTCGACCGGCTGATCGGCTCGGGCGCCATGAAACCCTGTGTCGTGGCTTTTCCCGATTGCTTTACGCGGCTGGGCGGCAATCAGTACATAAATTCTGCCGCAATGGGCAATTGGGCCGACTTCCTGATCGAGGAGATGCTGCCAGCGGTCGAAACCGAATATAATTGCGGCGGCGACGGGCGACGCGGCTGCTTTGGCAAGAGCTCAGGCGGCTATGGGGCCATGGTCCATGCCCTGCTCTATCCGGATGTCTGGGCTGCCGCGGCCTGCATGTCCGGCGATATGGGCTTTGAATTGATGTTCGCGACCGATTTCGCCGTGACGCTGCGGGCTCTGGCCAGGCATGACGGGTCGATCAAGGCTTTCATGGACAAGCTGGAGGCCAATCCCAAACCGTCCGGTGATGACATCCATGTCCTGATGGCGTTGGCCATGTGCGCGACCTATGACCCGGATCCCGACGCCTATCTCGGTATTCAATTACCCGTCACGACTGATACATGTGAGCTTATCCCGGAACGCTGGGCCAATTTCATGAAATGGGACCCGCTCGAAATGCTCGATGCCCACGCAGAGGGCCTCAAAAAGCTGAAAGCGCTTTGGATCGAATGCGGTGATATCGATCAGTATAATCTGGTCTATGGCGCACGGCGAATGACCAAACGCCTCACCGAAATGGGCGTTTCGCATGAATATCGAGAGTTTCCCGACAATCATTCATCCATCGATTATCGCCTCGACGAAGTCCTGCCCTTCCTGGCCGATCGTTTAAGCTAGGTCGGTGCGGCGTCGGTCGTTACGGCGACCGAAGTCGAGCCCCGCACATTGCCGTCGCTATCGACAAAATCGACAAAAATGCGGTTGATCGCCGGATTGTTGGCGATCGTCTCGCCATTGCCTTTTGCCAGTATCGTGAAGGTGCGCACCGCATTCTGGGCATAGCTTCCCGAAACTGTCTGGCTGGTGCCGCTATTGCCAAGACACTGACCGTTATTGCCGGTCGTCTCGCAGATGGACAGTTGAAGCCCCGGTGGTGGCAAAGGCACGCCGGCAAAGTCCGGCCCGTCCGATCCCGGGGCGGCCCCGCGGCGCGGCTGGATGGTCAGATCACCCGTCGCGCCAACATTGATCGCTGCCATTCCGATGGCCCCGGTCGTCGTATTGCCGCCCAGGTAAAGAATGCCATCACCCGAATTGGTCGCGGCAATCGACACGACATCGGGCGTCGCGACCGTGCCTGATGACATCAGCAGCGTATTGACCCCTGGCAGCAGGGCCGGTTGCTGACCGGAACAATTGAAGAAGAGTTCAATATCCTCCGGCGTGAAAGGAATAGCGCTGTTGTAAAATTCCTGGACCGGCGTGAAGGCAATCACAAAGGACTGACTTTGACCGGCCGGAATATCCACCGGCGTATTAATCGTCCCGGTCAGGGCATTGGTATTGGCGTCCGTCGTCTGATAGCTGAACCCGCCCTTCACCACAGTCAGGAGCGATATCTCACACCCGGTTGCCGCTGTTTGACCGCCATTGGCAATGGTGGCGAATGCCGTTGCCGTGGTGCCAAACGTCACGGAACGACTGGACGGCAGAACCGAGGCTGACAGGGTTGAACTCGCCGTCGTGATATTGCGGTCAAAATCGAGTGTGTCGGGCGCGGTCCCGGCATTGTCATTGGCATCCCCGCTATCGGGGTCAACTGAAATCAGATTGAGCTGAATGGCCTGGACGCCTGCTGTCGCGGGATTGGTAAAGATACCCGTGCGCAGCGATGCCATGATGTCGGAACTGAAATCAGCGGTATTGGAACTGGTCGACCCGTCACCGCCACGCGGCAGGGTAATCGTGATGACGTGGTTTTGCTGGTTGTCGAGGGAATACTCGACTTGCGGCTTGAGCGGGTTTTCGGTCCCGTCCAGACTTGAGTCCACATAGGCAGAATTATTATCGATCGAATACATTGGTAGCAGGCGATCCGGGCCCGGCGATGAGGAATTGAATTCAAACCCATAGGCACCGATACGCGTGCCTGCCGGTCCCAGCGCGTCAAAACCGTTGAAGACATAGGCAGACGGCAGGGTGATGATCGCCTGATAGACCTGCAACTGGCCAACGGTGATTTCTGAATCGATCCGAAAGCCCATCGGGCGTCCGGGTGTCAAATCGCTGATCTGGAGCGTTTGCGTGGCGGGGTTGGTGTAGGCGGTTGTGCCATCGGCGCCGTCAGCGCGTGTTTCCGGTTCATCAAAACCGAGCTCCGCACACCCCGCGAGTACCAATCCACCTACAATCGCTGCCGCTATCCGCATATCGTTCTCCCCTCTTTTCGGCTCTGGGGCGAAAGGTTAACGCAAAAGCGCGTCAGACGTGCAATTTTTTTTAAGACACCAAAAAACACCGCCGATAGGAACCGGCGGTGTCGAAAAACATTCCTTGAAATCTGGCGCCTAAGCTTCGCGATCAGCCCGCAACTCGGCGCGTTCGCGGCGGTTGGGGAAACGGTAGAAGATATGCGTTCCAATGGTGCGCGTATGGACCAGAGAGCCGGACCAGTGCGGGTTGACCGCATTGGTATGATAATGCGTGGCATTGCGCGTTACAGGCTGCGCAAAACCCAGCGCAGAATGTTCGGCAACCAATTGGGCCCGGCGCCAGGAGCGACCACGCGGCTGGCGATTCATGGATCCGTCACAGGTAAAGCTGAACTGGCAGCCTGTTGAGCGCTCTGAACCTTCATAGACAACGCCGCAAATACTGTCTGGGTAGGCGCGGTGGCGCACGCGATTCATGATCACTTCGGCGACAGCGGCCTGTCCAGCAAAGGATTCGCTGCGCGCTTCGTAATAGATCGCCTCAGACAGGCAGTTGATTTCAGCACCGTTGAATTCTGCGCGCGCAATGTGCGTGCCGTCAAAAGTCCGCAATTCGGTTAGCGGGCGGGCTTCGACACGAACACCGGTGTCCATGTCGGCAGCCACTTGCAAGGACGCCATGGATAGAGCCGACGGGCCGTCCCAGCCCAGCGCATCCTCACCATCGAGATAGCGAGCCGCCATGTCCTGCCAGTAGCTGGCCTCATCCTGCACATTTGAACGGTGCGCAGCGAAGGGCAGAGCCAGACCGATGGCGACCAGCATTGAAACAATGCCGGCACCCCGGAGCATGACGCTCCAGTATTCCTTGAAAAATTTCGTTGCCGTGGCGGTCATACTACCCGTCCCGTCGTTCGTCTTTTCAGTACTTTCAGGCAGTTAACCATGAATCACTGAACAGACCATGAAATTAGCGCGTCCGTCTAAAGAGGGTTTGAATGGCCGTCAACGGAAACTTCGTCCCCCAGATGGGTGACTGCTATGCAATTATCAAGGCACTCCAGTAAAGATGAAGTTGTTTCAGCTAATTAGTGTTGAGTTCTTAGGGCCGCCTGGGCCGCCGCAAGGCGCGCTATTGGAACCCGGTATGGCGAACAGGACACATAGTCGAGGCCCACAGATTCGCAAAAATGGATCGATGCGGGGTCTCCGCCATGCTCTCCGCAAATCCCCAGCTTGATGTCGGCGCGGGTTTTGCGCCCGCGTTCAGCGGCGATTTGAACCAGTTCACCTACCCCGTCCTGATCGATGGTGACGAAGGGATCCTTCTCGAAAATACCGGCATTGATATAGTCATTCAGGAATTTGCCCGCGTCATCGCGCGACAGACCAAATGTCGTCTGGGTCAAATCATTCGTCCCAAAGGAGAAGAATTCCGCCGCCTGGGCAATATCACCGGCCCGCAGCGCTGCGCGCGGCAATTCGATCATGGTACCGATCAGATAGACCGGTGCCGTGCCGGACTCGGTTGCGACGTCTTTGGCGACGCCTTCAACACAGGCTTTCAGGATTTCTAATTCTTTCGCTGTTGCGACCAGCGGGATCATCACCTCAGCCACCGGTTTGACACCGGTCGCCTTCTCGACATTGACCTGTGCTTCGAAAATTGCGCGCGCCTGCATTTCGTAGATTT
>CAXBKM010000178.1:0-4759 GCA_963976265.1 uncultured Maricaulaceae bacterium | reverse complement strand
CCAGAACGGATACCAGGGCGGCAGATCGCTGGAGACTTTCATCGGGAAATTCGGGCTGCGCTTTTCCAAGAAAGCCATAACGCCTTCGGCGGCGTCAGGGCCAATGCCGGCATGCAGGATGGCCTTGGATTCAACACGGTGCGCGTCCATCGGGCTTTGCGCGCCCATCATCCGCCAGGCCATCTGGCGCATCACGGCGACCGAAACCGGCGCGGTGGTTGAGGCAAACAGTTCGGCTGTCTCCATCGCCGCATCCATCAGGGCGTCCTTGTCATGCAAGGCTCCGATTAAGCCTTTTTCGTGGGCCTCATCGGCCAGAAATGTGCGACCGGTCAGCCCCCATTCCATTGCTGTGGGCATGCCGACAATACGCGGCAGGAACCAGCTGGCGCAGCCATCCCAGGCGATGCCACGTTTGGCAAAGGGGAAGGCGAATTTCGACTTTGGCGTTGCCAGCCTGATATCCATCGGCAGCAGCATGGTCGCGCCAATACCAACCGCAGGTCCATGAACGGCAGCAATCACCGGTTTGATGCAGTTCCAGATGCGCAAATTCATCACGCCACCGGAATCGCGCCAACGCGGATCGCTGTCGTCGATCTCGCCATCGGCTTTCGCCTGAGAGACCAGATTGAAGGTTTCCATGCCCGTCGACAAATCCGCACCGGCACAAAAGGCATCGCCATGGCCGGTAAAGATGATGGCGCGGACCGCATCATCGCCGTCGGCCTGGTCGAGCGCGGCAATGATCTCGTCCTTCATCTCGTGGGTGAAGGCATTCATGCGTTCCGGACGATGCAAGGTAATGATGGCGGCCGGGCCGGAGCGGTCATATTTGATGGTTTTGTAGGTCATGGAGGGATTCCGTCAGGTGCTTTGACCCAGACTAACCGTCCTCGACATTCGCGAACAGGGTGCCGCGTTCTGTGATCAGAACGATGAGGATGGTTACTGCCCCCATCATCGCCTGGCCGGCGACAAGCGGCAGGGCTGAATCGGCGTAGAGCTGGCCGATGAAGGCACCGATCAGGGCGCCGATAACGCCGCTCGCAAAGCCATAGAATGCCGATGCCGTGCCGGCAATATGGCCGACCTGCTCCATCGCAATGGCGCTGAAATTGGCTGCGATGAGGCCGAGTAGCATCATCGTTCCGGCGAGCAGCACCAGGAAGAGCGGAAGCGAGTCCACACCTGACAGAATAATCGCCGCATGCAGCGCGCTGACGATCGTAAAGACGATCAGTGCCGAATGCGACAATCGCCGCTGGCCCAAACGTACCACGAGACGTGAATTGGCATAGCTGGCAACAGCCATGGTTCCGGCGACCGCCGCGAACGCAAGCGGAAAGCTTTCGCCCAAACCATAATGCTCGGCGAAAATCTGTTCAGCGGTATTGAGGAAGGCATAGAGGCCGCCAAAGAACGCGGCACCTGCCAGCGTATAACCCAGCAACAGGCGATTGCGGATTGCTGCAGCATATCCACGTGCGATTGACCCGGCGCGCAAGGGGCGCCGGTATTCCTCGTGCAGGGTTTCCGGCAAGCGGAAGATCAACCACACGGTCAGTGCCGCGCCGAAGATCAACAGGGCCACGAAGATCCAGCGCCAGGGCGCGACCAGCAGGATCAGTTGGCCGAGGCCCGGTGCGATCACGGGCACGATCATGAAGACCGTCATCGCCATGGACATGATTTCGGCCATGCGTCGCCCGGAGGTTAGATCGCGCGCAATCGCCGTGGCGATCACCCGGCAGGCTGCCGCGGCCGCGCCCTGCATGAGGCGTGCGGCGAGCAGGGTTTCGAACGTTCCGGCCAGCATGCAGATCAGCGTGGCAATGCCATAAAGGCCAAGCGCCCCCAGAATGACCGGCTTGCGTCCATAGCGGTCGGCCAGCGGGCCATAGATCAGCTGGGCTGCGCCAAAGCCGATCAGGAAAGCCGTCACCACCAATTGACGATGATTGTCCTCACGCGGTTGCAGGCTGGCAGCGATATCGGGCAGGGCCGGGAGCATCATATCGATGGACAGCGCAACGAGCGATGTCATCAACACCAGAATGGCGATGAGTTCCCATTTCGACATGGAGGCTTGAGGCCGCGTATTGGGCATGTCGGACATTCGCGCGCTCCGGATAGCCGGGTCGCGGACGCAACCCGGTGTGCCCGTCAAATGCGCCGCAAATCCTTCAGTGGCAAGCCCTGGGCGGAGATTTGTTTAAACGTTGAACTTGAAGTGCAACACATCGCCGTCCTTGACGAGATATTCCTTGCCTTCCTGGCGCAGTTTTCCCGCCTCGCGGGCACCGCTCTCACCATTATTGGCAACATAATCGTCATAGGCGATGGTTTCAGCCTTGATGAAGCCTTTTTCAAAGTCGCCATGAATGACACCAGCGCAGCGCGGGGCGGTCCAGCCATGCTGGAAGGTCCATGCACGGGCCTCTTTCGGGCCTACGGTGAAATAGGTCTGCAAATCCAACAAGCTGTATCCGGCATGAATGAGGCGATCGAGACCCGCTTCTTCAAGACCGATCGCGTCGAGATATTCGGCGCGCTCTTCGGCGTCCAGCAAGGCCAGCTCGCTTTCAATCTTGGCGGAAATCACAACCGCGTCCGAGCCCTGGGTTTTGGCGTACTCGACGACCTTGGCTGAATGCGCATTGCCCTCTGCAGCGCTCTCTTCATCGACATTGGCGATGTAGAGGACGGGTTTCGAGGTCAGCAATTGCAACATGCGCCATTCCTTGTGCTGATCGTCCGGCACAGTGGCGCAGCGTGCCGGGCGGCCCTCGGTCAGTTCAGCCAGCGCAAGATCGACAAGGACGAGCGTCTCCCTGGCTTCCTTGTCACCGGTCTTGGCGCGCTTTTCGAGATTGCTGCGGCGTTTTTCCAGACTTTCCATATCGGCGAGCATCAGCTCGGTCTCGACCGTCTCCAGATCCGCCAGAGGGTCAATCTTGTCATCGACATGGGTGACATCATCATCGTCAAACGCGCGTAATACATAGGCAATCGCGTCGGTTTCACGGATATTGGCGAGAAATTGATTGCCCAGACCTTCGCCCTTGGAGGCCCCGCGTACCAGTCCCGCGATATCGACGAAATTCATCCGCGTCGGAATAATCTCTTTCGAGCCGGCGATTTTCGCGAGCACGTCCAGACGAGGCTCCGGCATGGCGACATCACCGACATTGGGTTCAATCGTGCAGAAGGGATAGTTCGCCGCCTGCGCCGCCGCTGTTTGCGTCAGCGCATTGAACAGGGTCGACTTGCCAACATTGGGCAGGCCGACAATACCGCATTTGAATCCCATCAGCTTTCGCCTTCATTGTCTTTGCCCGGTGCCGGGGCGAGGTGGGTGACGCGAGTCTGGAAGGCGTCGTAATCGCCAGAGACCAGTAAATCGAATGAGCGTGCAATCGCGTCGAGCAAGTCTTCGCTCCAGGCCTGATCGGCTTTGGGAATGTCAGACAGGACATAACCGGTAACCCGGTTTTTGTCGCCCGGATGGCCGATACCAATCCGTCCGCGCCGGAAATCGCCATCGAGATGCGCCTTGATGGAGCGCAATCCGTTATTGCCCGCATGACCGCCGCCCGGTTTCAAGCGGAATTTGCCGGGTGCCAGATCCAGCTCGTCATGGAAGACAACAATCTGGTCAGGGGTCAGCTTGTAGAAGCGCATCGCCTCGGCGACCGCGCGACCCGCGTCATTATAAAAGGTCTGAGGCTTCAGCAGCAGGGCTTTTTTCGGGCCTGACGGTGTTTCGACACTGCCTTCCGCGCACAGGCCGGAAAAGCGCGAGCGCCACGGCGCGAAGCCGTGCGTCTGCGCAATGGCATCAAGTGTCATAAAGCCGAGATTGTGCCGATTACGCGCATATTGCGCGCCCGGATTTCCGAGGCCTATGGCAAGAAACATGTCACGACTCCCCGGGCCAGTGCCGCAGGGCGCTATTTTTGCTGCACCTTAGCGGCTTGTGGGTCTTGGCCGTAGAACCACTACGCCCTGCATCCCCCAAACCACTGCGCTATTGCAAAAAAGAGCGCAAGTGGTCGCAGACAAATGCGAGTGATCTAGTCTTCGGACGAGTCTTCGCCTTCAGCCGCGTCTGCGCCGTCTTCGCCTTCAGCACCCTCTTCACCTTCGACACCATCTTCGTCTTCCGTGTCCTCTTCATCGTCGACCATGACGCGCGCGCCCTGGACCGTTGCGATGGTGAAGTCACGATCTGAAATCGTTGGGGTGACGCCTTCCGGCAATTCGATGGATGAGATGTGAACCGAGTCGCCGATCTCATAGCCGGTCAGATCAATCGTGATCTCATTTGGAATAGAGCCAGCTGGGCAGGACAATTCGACCGTGTGACGCACAACGTTCAGCACGCCGCCACGTTTCAGGCCTGGCGCTTCATCTTCATTGATGAAGTTCACTGTCACTTCAACGTCGATCATCGTGTCGGCGTCAACGCGGAACAGGTCCACGTGGAGCGGAACATCAGAGACCGGATCAAACTGAACATCCTTGGGGATGACAGATTGCTTCTCACCCTTGTGGTCGAGCGTGACCATGTTGGACAGGAAACGACCGGTATTGATCGCTTTGCGCAAATCCTTGGACAGAACCGAGATCGCAACAGCGCCGAGTTTGCCGCCATAAAGAATGCCGGGCACAAGGCCGTCACGGCGTGCTGCACGAGCGGGGCCCGTGCCTGTGTTTTCACGTACATCGACGGAAAGAACGATATCGCTCATCTGTC
>CAXBKM010000177.1:0-4760 GCA_963976265.1 uncultured Maricaulaceae bacterium | reverse complement strand
GCCAGAATATCCGACGTTGTCGATGGGTTCGCGATGGGGTCATCGGTCATGCCCCAGGCGCGGATCGGCTCGCGCACATCATGGAACCAGTTGGGCAACAAGCTATCGAGTTCATCACCATAATAGTCGGGTTTGAAACACCAGCGGCGCCACTGTGTATAGACGTTTCTGGGCAACGCCGTGCCGCCCCAGAGCCCGCCCCCCGGAATATAGCCGAGACTTGCCAAACAGAGCGGTCCATAGATCAGCCAGAAAAACAATGCCTGTAGCTTGTATGACGCGGCATGCTTGCCCCAATACCCCGATCCAACATTGATAAAGGCGTGGGCATCGGCCTTGTCGCTATTGGCCGCAAAACCGATCAAATGTCCGCCGACACTGTGCCCCAGCGTATAAAGCGGTTTGGTCGGTGCCAGCGCCGAGGCGGCATCGATGGCCGCTGTCATGTCCCGTCGCCCCCAAATCGTCATGTCGGCCTTGAATCCACGAAGGTTTTTCGGCGCGGACCCGGCAATACCGCGATAATCATACAACAGGCAGGCATAGCCCCGCGCCGCGCCATGCTCGGCAATGCGGCGATAAAACTCCTTGGGAAAACCGGTGCCCGACGAAATCAGAACGGCCGCTTTTGGCCGTTCAGGCGCGACAACCACCGCTGACAATTCATACCCATCTCGTGAAATGATCGTCGTCTTTTCGATACGAATGTCGGTCCCGGCCATCCTGATGTCTCCGTTTCGGGCCGTACCTGTTTGCCCGATGACGTGCGGGTCAAGTCAAGGGGCGTTGCATGGCGCAAGGCAGACGCCTATCAATTTGACGAACAACTAAGGTGTCTGACATGTCGACGATTGATAGCCGTTTGAGCGAATTGGGTCTGGAATTGCCGGAACCTGTCGCGCCCGTCGCGAATTACGTGCCCTTTGTGCAATCGGGAAATCAGGTCTTTATATCGGGACAAATTTCGATGGGACCAAATGGCCTGGTGACCGGTCGACTGGGCGATTCAATGCGTATTGAGGACGGTCAGGCCGCCGCGCGATTGTGCGCAATCAACCTGGTTGCGCAGCTTCGTGTCGCCTGCGGTGGCGACCTCTCGCGGCTCGTGCGCGTGGTCAAGCTGGGCGGTTTTGTCTGTGCCACGCCTGACTTCACCGACATCCCTAAAGTCATCAATGGCGGTTCAGACCTGATGGTCGCCGTATTTGGCGATGCCGGACGTCATGCGCGTTCCGCCGTCGCCTGCCCATCCCTGCCATTGGGTGCTGCCGTGGAAATCGATGGGGTTTTTGAGGTGCGTTAGGCCGTCATGCCGCCGCACACTTTGATCGACGTGCCGTTGACGAAAGAAGATTCGTCACTGGCAAGAAAAACCGCGGTGTCGGCAACTTCACGCGACTCGCCATAACGACCCAGTGGCACCATCATTTTCTGGAATTCCGCAGTATCGCCATCGGCCGGATTCATGTCGGTATCAATCGGTCCCGGCTGGATGACATTCGAACGTATGCCTTTGCGACCGAATTCCCGTGCGGCACCGCGCGCGATCAACGCCACACCCGCCTTGGACGCTGAATAGACGCCAATGCCTGGCGCCTGGGCACCGTCACCAGCAACAGATCCAATTGTGATGATCGAGCCACCCGGCCCCATCACATTGGCTGCAGCTTGCAGGGCCTCGAATGGCGCCGTCAAATTGATGGCGAGCGTCTCATCCCAGATCTCGTCCGGGCATTTTTTGATCGATACGCGCGGATAAACGCCCGCATTATTGACCAGCACATCCAGCTGTCCGTATCGCGCGGCAACATCGTTGACGAGCGCCTTCGTCGCGCCGCGAATCGAAGCATCGCAATGTATCGCTTCAGCGCGGCGGCCCATATCGCGGATCCCCTGTGCAACGGCTTCCGCCTTGTCTTTCGACCCGCCATAGGTGAGCACGACATCGGCGCCCTCTTCAGCAAACCGGGTCGCTATCCCGGCTCCGATCCCTCTCGATCCCCCCGTTACCAGTGCGACTTTGCCGTCCAAACGTTTTGCCATGTTATGTCCCCAATCAATTTGAATCACAGACATAACGCGCCAGGCGCATTGGCCCAACGCTGTTTTGCGCCTATTTGCTAAAGATGACCCAAGTCACGATGCGCGCCCTTCCCCGTCTTGATGATATCAAATGCGACGCGTGGGATTCGATTGCCAATCCAGCCGATGAGGAATTCGATCCATTTCTGTCATGGGATTTTCTGCAAGCGCTCGAAGAAAGCGGCTCTGTCGGCGATGATACTGGCTGGTCGCCACGTCACATCATTGCAGAGAGCGAAGACGGCACATTGCTGGGCGCACTACCGACCTATGCCAAATTCCATTCCTATGGCGAGTATGTCTTCGATCATGCATGGGCAGATGCCTATGAACGCGCAGGCGGTCGCTACTATCCCAAACTCCTCTCCGCCATTCCATTCACGCCTGCGACCGGTCGGCGGTTACTGTCACCTGACCCGGCGATACGTCGTGCGCTGGCGGAAGCCGCGAAGTCCCTGACGAACCAGTGGGGTGCATCGAGCTGCCATGTGAATTTTCCAACCGACGCCGACGCAGACATGCTGACAGAACTGGAATTCCTGCCGCGCATTGACCGCCAGTTCGTCTGGGAAAACAGCAATTATTCCAACTATGACGGTTTTCTTGGCGATCTGTCGTCTCGCAAACGCAAAGCCCTTAAAAAGGAACGCGCCAAGGCCTGTGAGGGCCTGGAGATCGTGAACTTGACCGGCGATCAGCTCAAGCCGGAGCATTGGGATGTGTTTTTTGAGTGCTATCAGGACACTGGCGCCCGAAAATGGGGTCAGCCCTATCTCAACCGTAAATTCTTTGACCTGATCCACCAGCGAATGGCCGACAATGTGCTCATGGTGATGGCCAAACAGGAGGGGCGCTTCGTCGCAGCGGCTCTGAACTTTATCGGCTCCCACGCGCTCTTTGGCCGCTATTGGGGCACACTAATTGACCTGCCCGGCCTGCATTTTGAGCTCTGCTATCATCGCGCCATCGACTTTGCGATTGCGCACGGGCTGGCGCGCGTCGAAGCCGGGGCGCAAGGCGAGCACAAATTGGCGCGGGGCTACCGACCCAAAATCGTGCGATCAGCCCATTACATTGCTGACCCAGGCTTGCGACACGCCCTTGACCGCTATCTGGAACAGGAAAGCGCCGCTGTGCGCCACGAGATAGCTGCACTGGAGGAAGAATTGCCTTTTAAACAGACAGATGACTGAGCTCGTTCAGATCGCCGCACCTTTGGAACCAAGCCAGGCATTACCCATGCTTTCCGCTTTGCGCGCGCATGGATTCCAAGCCTCCGCTTCCAATCTCGAACATGCTCGCGTGTTTCCATCCTTGCGTTTGGCGCTAGGCGGCTTTCCGATCTACGTGCCCCTTCCTCAATCGGTGGAGGCACGACGCTTTCTCAATGAGTTCGACAACTTACCGACAGAAGAGATTTCGGAATATGGTTGTCCCCGGTGCGGCGGAGCCTCGCACCGCAAACCTTGGCGAATAGCGTCTTGGATTCTCTGTCTAGCATGCACAATCGGGATTGAAATGCGCGGGCGGAAACGCGAATGCCGACAATGCGCTCATAGCTGGCATGCGGATACCGCCATGCCGCTCACAGACGAAGAAATGGGTTATACTACCTATTCAGGACTTGAAGAGTTCCAAATTTTTCTGGCAGCGATCAGATCGCTGGGACAACCGACAGACGACAACACAATGGACAAGCTGGATGAGCATTGATGGCATATACACTAACGAAAACAAATTACTACGTATATTATAATAGTTAGTGTTGACTATTAATAGTTGCTATGTCCTTATAGCTTTCTCAAAGGAGTTAACTATGAAATATGCCCCACTGGAAACTTACCTATCAAACCAGTCTCATAATCAGGTGCCCATGACGTTCGCCGAGATCGAACGACTGCTTGGTGAAAAACTGCCGCCATCCGCACGAAAACATCGCCCCTGGTGGAGCAATAATCCAAGCAATAGTGTAATTACCCACGCTTGGCTTCGAGCCGGATACAAAACCGCTCAAGTCGACATGGGAGGTGAACGACTCGTATTTCAAAAATCACTGAACCGCACGCCAGAGCCAGACAATTCCGCCCCGGCGCTGCATGGCCTGTTATCAGGAACAATCCGGGTTTCAAATCTCTGCGCTCTTGAGCACCCGCCAAACGAAAAGTGGGACGCAGAGCGAGCTCCTGAGTCATGAGCCAACCTCTACTTCTTGATACTTGCGCCGCTATCTGGTTGGTCAATGGCGACGATATTGATGACGCGACTCTCACCGCCATCGAAGCGTCTCAGAACGCCAAGGAACCTCTACTTGTGTCGGCGATTACGGCTTGGGAAGTTGCAACGCTCGTTGCGAAAGCTCGAATTTCGATGGCGATACCGGTGGAAATCTGGTGGCAAAAACTAGTTGATCACCAAGCAATTGAATGCGTTGCGCTCTCTCCCGATATTCTTATCCGATCGACCACGATGCCCGGGACACCACCCAGCGACCCCGCTGATCGGATGGTGATTGCGACAGCAAGAGACATTGGCGCGACCGTCGTCACCCGTGATCGTAAAATCCTTGACTATGGTGATCACGGCCATGTTTCGGTTATGCGATGTTAGATCGCGAAGACCGAGGTATGATCCTATGAGCATTGATGGCACTTACGACACCGACAATATTTTCGCCAAAA
>CAXBKM010000176.1:0-4798 GCA_963976265.1 uncultured Maricaulaceae bacterium | reverse complement strand
CGCGGACCCGCACTCAACTTCCACGTCGACGTTAAGGTCCGTGCTCGCATGAGGCGCGCTCAAGGCTGTGGCGTCTAAGTCCTCTCCTTGGGGGTGCGCCATTATCTTGTCGAGAAAATCGTTTTCCGTCTCGCTACTTGCCGATCCACCGCTTAGGCTGGGGCGTCAGTAGACACGGTTGAGAGATACATGATCCGTTTTGCCATCCTGGCGCTGTGCGCCGTCACACTGTCGGCGTGTTCCGAGCGAAACGTATCGCCCGCCGGGAATATCGTCACGATCTTTGGTGATATTCGCACGGTGGACCGCGGCCCATCCCAAGGCACGCTTGAGCCGCTTTTCTTTGCCAATGGCATCGAGTTTGACGCTGCCTGTGTGTTGACCTTCGCCAGCCTTGACTTGATGGATCAGAGCATAGTGCGTGTGTCATTTCCCCAAGGCGGCGACGAACGTCGGTTTTCGGGCCCGCTCCTGCGCGATGTCCTGAGCGTGGCCGACATTCAGGGCCAGCAACTCACATTTACTGCGCTGGATGGCTATCAACGTACAATCGACGCCAATCGCATTGCGAACCATGACGTCATCCTGGCTATTCGCGTCGATGGTGAAATTTTGGGCCTCGGCGGTTATGGCCCGGCCATGGTCGTCTGGCCACGCGAAACAGATCCGGCCCTCGCCAACATGGATGATGCCGACTGGGTCTGGGGCGTGTTCGCGATTGAATCATTCACCGATGACGGCGACAGCTAGAACCTACTCATCGCGCGCTGACACATCGGACGGCCCGCCTGCCTGTTGCAAAGCCATGGACACAACCCGATCATTATCGCGTTGTATCGTCAGGCGGTAATCATCCAGCCCGTCGATCAAAAAACGGTCATCGCCGAGCGGCGTCAATTGGCGCCCTGGCTGTTCGCCCCGTCGATAGAAAAGGGCGCCGCCTTCAACAAATAACTCGCGCGGGCCATAGCGACCCAGAACATCATCATATTGTGAGACATCAATATCCGACGGGTTCAGGCGCGCGTCGATGGCTTCCTGGGCCCACTCCAGAGATTGGCGCTGGCCAGGGTCGTCGACCGTTTCGAGTATGGCGCCATAGGCCAGAGACAGCGCCGTATCGAGCGCATCATTGGCTGGAACCGCAATATCTGGCTCGACGCCGACACCTTCCCAATTGGTTCCGGTAATCGGATTGCGGGTCTGACTGGTTGAGACGAAAACGCCAAAGCCCTCGGCTGCCGGAAAGAACCCACCAGGATTACCTGCGCCATAGGTCGTTTCGCCGACGATCGTCGCGCGCTCCATGGCTTGAAGATGATACGGAAAGGCTTCACCCGCTGAACCGCTGCGACCGCTGGTCAAAACATAAAGCGGCACATCAGGGCGGGATCCGGCTGGTAAATAGCCAAGTGATACAAGCTCACCGGGATAGTCCCGATTGCTGGAAAGGAAGGTATTGATCGGCACCTGATCGGTCGGGTCAAGAAAATGGCTGATCAGGAGTTGGACCATGGAGGGCGCTCCGCCGCCATTCTGGCGCATGTCGAAAATCACCGCATCGGTGTTTTTGACAAAATTGAGCGCCGCGATGGCCGTGTCACCGCCGGCCTGTACCGGAAAAAACTGACGCATATCGATATATCCGACATTGCCCGGCAGAATGGAGACCTCACGGAATCCGAAATTGTCGCGGCGACCGGCGTCAAAAAGGTCGGTCGGGCTTTGAGGGCCCTGGACCGTTGCTGCCCCGTCGTCCGAAGGCGGCCCGAAATACCGCACAGCAGAATGATTATCGTGCGGCGACAGGGTTTCGGTCAAAAGCCCCGACAGCGATGCAGCATCGCGTGCGGCGTCATAGTCGCCCGCCACGAGATTGTCGCGCAGCTCTGCCGCGATTTGCGCACCGGTATCCGAATCGTAGAAATTGTCTTCAATCTGAGCCGCCACGCCCTCAATGACGCGTGCGCGCGTCGTCGCGTCGAGTTCAGGATTGCCCTGCGCGCTGGCTAAAGGCGAAAGAAAAGCTGTGACGATAAGGAATAGAAACGAATATTTTGCCATTTCGACGCTCCAGAAGAAATATTTTCCCCTGATTATGTCAATATCCACGCCGCCGCCCGTTAAAAAATAGACACGAAAACGTCACTTCCCGGAAAAACCCATTGCGTCACGGCCAGACCTTCCTAAGCTGCGCGGCAACGAAAAAACGCGGGGAGAGACATGGACGGCTTTTTCGACAGTGCAACAACCATTAGTGATTTTCTATGGGGCGGAACCTGGGGCGATACCCGGATATTGCCCGTGGGGATCATTACGGTTGCCCTCTTGGGCACAGGCCTCTTTTTCATGTTCCGACTGGGTGGACGCCCGCTCGTGCGTCTTTTTCCGGCGTTTGGAGAGCTATGGTCTGGGCGAAAAGGCAATGGCGAAGGCGAAATTTCACCCTGGAATGCGTTGTCGACGGCGCTTTCCGGTCAGGTTGGTACGGGTAATCTTGCCGGGGTTGCAACCGCGATAACCCTGGGTGGACCGGGTGCGATTTTCTGGATGTGGATTACAGCCCTGTTTGGCATGGCTGCGGCTTATGCCGAGTCGAGCCTAGCCGTTCGTTATCGTGAAAAACATCCTGACGGCCATTATCATGGCGGGCCGATGTACTACATCAAGAACGGCCTGGGTAAGAACTGGGGCTGGCTGGCCATCATTTTCTGTCTGGGAACCATCCTGTCTGCGATCGCAACAGGCGGTGCCATTCAGGCCAACTCTGTAACACAGTCTGCTGTTCAGGCCGGGGCGTCCATGGGAATAGAAATTCCCAACTGGAGCGTTGGCGTAGTGCTCGCCGTTCTGGTGTTTATCGTCATCATTGGCGGTATCAAATCGATTGGTAATGTTGCCGGGAAGATCATCCCCTTCATGGCCGGGGCTTATATCCTGGCGGCACTGTATGTCCTGTTCACCCATGCCGACCATATTCCAATGGCGTTTGGACAGATTTTCGGCGGTGCTTTCGGTTGGGAACAGGCGGGCGGCGGGTTGGCCGGTTATGGCGTCCTGGCCGCAGTGCGTGCCGGTGTGGCGCGCGGCTTGTTCTCCAATGAGGCGGGTCAGGGTTCGGCACCCATTGCTCATGCGGCGGCCCAGACCAAAAATCCGGTCAAACAGGGCGAGATTGCCATGCTGGGCGTGTTCATCGATACAATGGTGATCTGTACCATGACCGCGCTGGTCATTCTGGTCGTGGACGGCGCATATCCATCAGCAGGGGGCGTGGTTTCCTATGCTTGGCAGTCGGCTGATCTCGAAGCCTCCGCCATTACCACGGCGGCCTATGCCAACGGCATGTTTGCCGGTGCCTGGGTGGTATTGGCAGCACAGGCCCTTTTCGCTTTCACAACCATTATTGGCTGGTCCTATTATGCAGAACAGTGCGCGACCTATGTGGTTGGTGACTGGGCAGCCAAGCCCTTCCGCTTCCTGTGGGTCGGCGTGGCCTTTGGCGGGACACTGATCACCAATGTGGCGGGCCTCTGGCGCTTTGGCGATATTGCCAACGCCTCGATGCTGTTGCCGAATGTCGTGGCGCTCCTGATGCTGTCAGGCATTGTGGTCGCCTACACCAAACGCTTTGACAAGACCGGGGAATTGCCGCCGAATTTCAATGGCGATGACTGGGGGACAGAGCCCCCCGATGATGCCGTGAAGGACGACTGACGCTTCTCGTCACAAACCCAATTGCAGCGGCCTCGCGCGTCTAGCGCGGGGCCGTTTCATATCGCGATGCGAATTTCTGCCACAGGGAAACGACCAACAGGCCGCCCAGGATTCCGGCAAGGTCCGCAATGACATCACCGGCAGACGCCGTACGCATCAATATCGGTGACGCCTGGATGGTTTCGATCAGGACACCATAAACCAGCAGCGAAACACCGATCCCCCAGGCGCGTATGCTGGGCCACGCAGCGCGTGCCAGAATGGCCAGTACGGCGAAGGCTGCAAAATGCTCGACCTTGTCGATGCCCAATATGCCCGGTGGGGCTGAGGGCCCAGGCGTCAGCGCCAGATACGTCACGACCAGCAGAAAAACACCAAAGCCCAGTATCGCGGCTTGCCGGACAAGCCGTGTGTTTCTAGGTTCGCGTGGAATATGGAGTTGAAGCGGCATGACACACAGTCTCTCTGATCTCGACCAGCTGGCCGTTGCGCGTTTTGACTGGACACCGGACGACGCCGCAGCCATTTATCGCGCGCCGTTCGGAGATCTGATCTTCGCCGCGCAATCGCTGCATCGCCGCAAACATCGGGCCAATTCGGTGCAGAAATCGCAATTGCTGTCGATAAAGACCGGCGGTTGTGCCGAAGATTGCGGCTATTGCAGTCAATCGGCCTTTCACGAGACTGGTCTGAAGGCCTCCAAATTAATGCCGCTCGACGCGGTTATGGCCGCTGCGCAAAAGGCGCGAGATGGAGGCGCGACCCGGTTTTGCATGGGTGCTGCCTGGCGTTCCCTGAAGGATCGCGACGTCGATGCGGTCTGCGACATGGTTGAAGGTGTCAAATCCCTGGGCATGGAAACCTGTGTCACGCTGGGCATGCTCGAAGCGGGTCAGGCGCAGCGCCTCAAGGATGCCGGGCTGGATTTCTATAATCATAATCTCGATACGAGCCGCGAATATTATGGCTCGGTCATTTCAACCCGGACCTATGAGGACCGGCTCGATACGCTGGGCCTGGTCCGTGAGGCCGGCATCAATGTGTGTTGTGGCGGCATTATCGGCATGGGCGAATCTGAAGA
>CAXBKM010000175.1:0-4830 GCA_963976265.1 uncultured Maricaulaceae bacterium | reverse complement strand
CCGATACGGGCCAGCAAAAGCCCCTGCCAGCAGGGGATGGCCAGCAGCCAGAACCCGATAGGGCGATCAAAACGGGCGAGCCGCAGGAAAGGCCGGATGCGCGTCGGCGCGTGGTCTACCCAACTGCGTGGAATGGAATCAGGAACCGGTCGATCAGTCTGCAAGTTCATGGCTGGTTATGTCGCCCGAAGCGGCGGCGTATGCAAGCACCTTTGGTTTGGGCGTTTCATCACCGACATTCAGGCGTTAAAGAAGGCCAATGAACGCACCGCGCCTTTTTGTTACGCAGGACCTGATCGATCAGGCCGACATCGCTCTGGAACGAGATCAGGCACACTATATCGCCTCGGTCATGCGCCGCAGTGTCGGTGATTTGGTTCGCTTGTTCAATGGCCGCGATGGCGAATGGCTGGCGCATATTGAGGTCGCCACGCGCAAGGGCGTGATATTGAAATGCGCAGAGCGCACACGTGCCCAAATCAGTGTGCCCGACAGTGAACTCCTGTTTGCGCCGGTGAAGAAAACCCGCACCAATTTCATAATCGAGAAGGCCACCGAATTAGGGGCCCGTACGATCCGTCCCGTAATGACGACGCGCACTAATTCTGAGCGCGTCAGAACCGACCGTCTGAACCTGATTGCGCGTGAAGCGGCTGAACAAACCGAACGCCTTGATCTGCCGCAGATCGGTGATGTTGAAAAACTCGGCGCCGTACTGTCGGCGTGGGATAACCGATTGCTGATTTTCTGTGATGAGGCGGGCGATGCGAAGCCCATGCTGGAGGCCGTTCGAGATCGTGGGCCAGGCCCCGTTTCAATCCTGATCGGACCAGAGGGGGGCTTCACATCTGAAGAACGCACACAAATCCGGTCCATTCCCGGCGCCTTACCAGTCTCGTTGGGACCGCGTATCTTGCGCGCCGATACAGCCGCCATAGCCGCGCTGACGCTTTGGCAGTCCGTACACGGCGATTGGGCATCGTTTTCAAACTGACGTGATCACGGCGTGTTGGGCTTGCCTGAAGGCCCAAGCCTACATAACTGTCTGAGTAAGTTTGGGATGAGGGCAGGCATTTGAGCGGCAGTTATAATCAGGGCGGCGAAGGCGCGCCCATTGAATCCACCCAGCAAATGGCCGCGCATCTGGCGTCCGGCAACAAGCCGCAAGAGCAATGGCGTATTGGTACCGAGCATGAAAAGTTCGGTTTCGATCTGAAAACCCATAGCCCCATCCCCTATGAGGGCGACGGGCCGACAGTCCTCAAAATGCTCGAAGGTCTGGGCCGTTTCGGCTGGGAGCCCGTGCGGGAAGATGGCAAAATCATCGCCCTGAAACGCGATGGCGCGTCGGTCAGCCTGGAACCCGGCGGGCAATTCGAACTCTCCGGTGCGCCGCTCGAAACGCTGCATCAGACATGCGGCGAGGTGAACAGCCATCTAAAAGAAGTGCGCGCGGTCGGAGACGAGATTGGCGCAGGATTTCTGGGGCTCGGCTTCTCGCCGAAATGGTCGCTGGAAGACACGCCCATGATGCCCAAGGCCCGCTATGGTATCATGAAGGCCTATATGCCCAAGGTCGGCACGCTGGGCCATCAGATGATGTTTCGGTCCTGTACGGTTCAGGTCAATCTCGACTTCGGATCAGAAGCTGACATGGTCAAGAAATTCCGGGTCTCACTGGCCTTGCAACCCATCGCGACGGCATTGTTCGCGAACTCGCCGTTTTCTGACGGCAAGCCGAATGGTTATAAATCCTATCGCGCGCAAGTCTGGACGGATGTCGACAATAATCGCGCGGGCCTGCTTCCCTTCGTGTTTGAAAGCGGAATGGGGTTTGAGCGTTATGTCGAATATGCGCTCGACGTGCCGATGTATTTCGTCAAGCGCGGCGGGCAATATCTCGATGCGACGGGCTTGAGTTTCCGAGACTTCATGGCCGGAAAACTCTCCATCCTGCCAGGCGAGCGCCCGGTATTGAGCGATTGGGAAGACCATCTCTCGACGATTTTCCCCGAAGTGCGGCTGAAAACCTTCTTGGAAATGCGCGGCGCGGATGGCGGACCCTGGAACCGGCTTTGCGCCTTGCCCGCTTTCTGGACCGGTCTTTTGTATAATCAGAGCTCGCTCGATGCGGCCTGGGATATGGTCAAGGGCTGGAGCCATGAGGATCGCGTGTCGCTGCGCCATGGTGCGGCCAAATCCGGGCTGCAGGCCGCGTTCAAGTCCGGCACAATGCAGGACCTGGCGCGCGAGGCACTGGCGATTTCCCGTGAAGGGCTGCGCGCACGCGGCAAGCTGAACCAGCACGGCGAGAATGAAGCACTTTTCCTGGATGATCTCGATGAAAGCGTTGCGACGGGCCGGGTCCCCGCCGACGATCTTCTGGAACGCTATCACGGCTCCTGGAGCGAGAGCGTCGAGCCCGCCTTTACCGAGTGTGCCTATTAACGGCAATCCGCCTACTGACAGTCTTGTGACATTTGCAGGCTTGAGCCTGCGCGGCGTCCGTGATCAAGTGCGCGCCAGATTTGAGACATAACTTCATCTGGGGAGGATGAGTGTGAGCGATACACCGATAGCGCCTGCTGGCGGGGGCGATGCCGCCTCACGAGACACGAGTTTCTTCGGCCATCCAAAAGGATTGGCGATTCTGTTCTTCACCGAAATGTGGGAGCGTTTTTCCTATTACGGAATGCGCGGTCTGTTGGTCATCTATCTGACCCAGCACTTCCTGTTTTCGGATGAGCGCTCGACGGTCATGTACGGTGCCTATACAGCGCTGGTTTATGTCATGACGATCGTCGGCGGCACGCTCGCCGATCGGTATCTTGGACAGCGAAAAGCCGTGACGTTCGGCGCGATACTGCTCGTACTCGGCCATTTTGGTATGGCCTTTGAAGGTTCGGGGTCGAGGCAAGACATCACGGTCAACGATCAGGCTTACGAACTTCAGTCCGAGGGCCGTGGAGATCGCCAGAAACTTTACATTGATTACGAAGGCGTGACGGCTCGTGTCATGTTCCGCGTCGATACTGAGGTAACGCTGACTGGTGAAAACGGGGACACCCGGTTGCTGCTTGGAGAGCGCTATAATTCCGAGGCCCAGGAAGTTGAACGTCCCGCAGAATATGCACTCATCACAGAACCACGCGGTTTCATCGCCAATATTTGCGATACTTTTGGTTTGGAAGCGTGCGCAGGTGAAGAGCCACCAACAGTTCTGGAAATTCCGGGTGAAGGCCAGTATCCGGTCATGCGCACTGGAGAGGATCGTTCCGTTGTGATCGACGGTGCGACTTATGCCGTGGTTGAAGACAGCGTCGAATACATGGAGTTGGTCAACGACAATGGTACGGAAGAGCGCGAAGACGACGTAACAATGTCTCGTGTCGAGGACGAGAGTTATGAGATCGGCGATGCTGTGCAGGAGCCGCTCTACGTCAATATTCTCTATCTCTCCTTGGCGCTGATCATTGCCGGCGTTGGTTATCTGAAGGCGAACATCTCCACCATTGTTGGCGCGCTTTATGGCATAGATGACCCGCGCCGCGATTCCGGTTTTACGCTCTTCTATATGGGCATTAATCTGGGGTCTTTCCTGTCCTCCATTTCCTGCGGAATTTTGGGTATTGTCTATGGCTGGAAATGGGGATTTGGCCTTGCCGGAATCGGTATGTTGCTGGGCCTTCTTGTCTTCATCTGGGGGCAAAAATATCTCGGTGACCGCGCTGAACCACCCAACCCTGAAAAGCTGAAGCAGAGAGTATTCGGCCCGATCAATGTTGAGTTCGCTTGTTACCTGGCGGGTCTAGGTATCATTGCCGTTTCCATGGCGCTGGTAATGAATTCACATCTCATCCCTGAGTGGTTCGTAGGCATTTTGGGCATTTTTGTCTTCCTTTTGTTGGTGCTCTACGCGTTTGTGAAGTTGGTCGGAACCGAGCGCAGTCGGATGTTTGCGGCGATTTATTTTGTGCTGGCGCAGATCCCGTTTTGGGCCCTCTTCGAGCAGGCGGGCTCCTCGCTGAACCTGTTTACCGACCGTCTCGTCGACAAGACCATATTTGGCTGGTCAGTTCCGGCCCCGGTCTTTCAGTCGCTCAATGCCGGATTCATCTTTATCTTTGCGCCATTGGTGGCATGGTTGTGGATTGCGCTGGCGAAAAAGAAAATGGAACCGTCCACGCCGGTCAAATTCGCCTTTGGCGTCTTTGGTGTCGGACTAGGTTTCTTGGCTCTCGTGGCCGGTATGAAGGCGGGTGGATCGGCGGCATTGACAGCCGTTGCATTTATTTTCCTCATTTACTGGATTCACACCATGGCTGAGCTGATGCTGTCACCGGTCGGCCTATCAGCCGTTACCAAGCTGGCTCCGGCACGGGTCGTGGGCATGACGATGGGCGCATGGTTCCTCTACTCAGGCCTGTCGAATTACCTGGCTGGAGTTATTGCGTCATCGACTGGTGCCGAAACTGTAGGCGGCCAGCTGACCAATGTTGCTGCGGCCAAGGCAACGTATGCCAGCGTCTATACACAGGTTGGAATCGTCGCGATCGTCATCGCCGTTCTGATGTTGGCAATTTCGCCGATCATCAAATCATGGATGCGTACCGCTGATGATTTGGAGGCCCATCCGGAAGATACCGAGGCCGGTGGTCCATCCATGGATCGCACGTCGGGCGCGCCATAGCGCCTCGCAGGCGATAAGCATGACGAAACCGCGGTGGGCTCCCACCGCGGTTTTTTCATGTTTGAAATGATGGTGTGAAAGACGGTTTTAGCGCCGGCAATCGATTCCGTCGCCTGCGGCATCAATCTGAACGCGCCCGG
>CAXBKM010000174.1:0-4853 GCA_963976265.1 uncultured Maricaulaceae bacterium | reverse complement strand
ATGGCGACCGGTTTCCACGGTGCCCACGTCGTGATCGGGACGATCTTCCTGGCGGTCTGTCTGTTCAGATTGCTCGGCGGTGGATTTACGCCGACGAAACATTTTGGCCTCGAGGCGGCCGCCTGGTATTGGCACTTCGTTGATGTGGTCTGGCTCTTCCTGTTCACCTTCGTCTACGTGGTCTTCCAGTAGGGATGAGCGAAACATCGCCTTTCACCGCAGGTCTGCAAGGGCGTTGCCCGCGCTGCGGTGAGGGCGATATGTTTTCCGGATTTTTGACGATCGCGCCGTCCTGCGACGCCTGTGGTGCCGATTTCAGCAAGGCGGATGTCGGCGATGGCGCGGCCGTATTTGTCATGTTCGTCGCGGGATTTATCGTTGTCGTCCCCGCGCTGTTTGTTGAGTTGCAATTCCAACCGCCGCTGTGGCTTCACGGCCTGCTATGGCTGCCGCTGACACTGGTTGTGTGCATCGCGCTACTGCGCCCCTTCAAGGGGCTTCTGTTCGCGCTTCAGT
This sequence comes from uncultured Maricaulaceae bacterium, assembly GCA_963976265.1. Classification (GTDB taxonomy): domain Bacteria; phylum Pseudomonadota; class Alphaproteobacteria; order Caulobacterales; family Maricaulaceae; genus Hyphobacterium. The sequence goes on along the minus strand of CAXBKM010000174.1, from coordinate 4,337 downwards.
ATAAACACAAGGCCGAAGAAGCGCGGTTCGAACAAAGCGGCTAAAGGCGAACCTCCTTTGTATTTTCGTCCCTTTCCCCTCATGAGTCTGATGACCGTCATCGGTCTGGCTATTCTGATCGGGTTGGGGCTTTGGCAACTGGACCGCATGGACCAGAAGACCGCTGCAACTGCACGATATGAAGCGCTGGCGCAGCGTGATGCCGTATCTCTCGATATGGGCTTGTGCCAGATACGTTCCAGCGCCGCAGGCAGGACCATGATTATGCCTGATGCCCCATCAGTGTCTGAAATTCGATTGTTTGGACGTGCGCCCGATGGCAGGCTGGGATGGCGGTTGTTCAAAACGACTCCCAAGCCTGACTGTCTTGGCAATGTGATTGGCGAAGCTTTGTTGATCGAGACCGGATTCGAAACAATGTCCGGTGAGCAACTGGAGCCGACACGCCACATCACGCTGGAATGGTTGCCGGAAAGTTCGGCTTTTGATGCGCCGAATTCGCCAGAAACCGTTGAATTTCATCATGTTGACCTTGATGCCATGGCAACGGCACTGGGCGTTGACACATTGGTGTCCGATTACTGGCTTGTCGCGGCGGGTGAAGGTTTGCCGCAATATCTGAGCGCGACGCCGCCATCGCGCCATTTCGGCTATGCGCTGACCTGGTTCGGTTTGGCAGTGGCATTGGCGGGTATATTCATTGCTTACCATGTCAGTAAAAACCGCCTTGGCTTCACGAGGCGTTAGCGGGTTTGTACTAAACGGTGGGATCACTGGGTGATCCGCCCGAAGACCAGTCCTGGATTGAAATATGGCACTTTGGCGTGATGATATTGCCCCCGTTGAATTGACCAGCCGTCTGATACGGATGCGCGCGCCAATTGCTGAAGATTATGACAGCTGGGCCAAACTGCGCTCGGCAAGCCGCAATCATACGTCGCCATGGGAACCGGAATGGACCCAAAATGAGTTGACCCGCACGGCCTATCGCAAACGGGTTCGCAGCTATGAGCGCGTCTGGCGCGAGGGAAGCGGCTATCCCTTCTTTGTGTTTCGAAAAGCCGACAATGTTCTTGTCGGTGCGTGCAATCTCAACAATGTTCGGCACGGCGTTCTGCAGGCGGCCGATATTGGCTACTGGATTGGCACCCCGTATCTGAGGCGCGGTTTTGCGCGCGAAGCGGTCCGGTTGATCGTGCGTTATGCGTTTTCAGAAATTGGCCTGCACAGGATCGAAGCGGCTTGCCGACTTGAAAACGACGCCTCGAAAACCCTGCTGATGAATATGGGCTTTCAGCCTGAAGGCCTGGCGCGGCAGTATCTGAAAATCGCCGGAGATTGGCGCGACCATGAAAAGTTCGCCCTGCTCAGCTCGGACAAATGGCCATGACATCTGTTGATGCCCGACAGGCCATTGATGCGGCCAATGCGATCGCGTTTCAGGCGGATTTCGAAACCATTCTGTTTTCAGGCGATACGGCAGGCTTTGACCTGGGCAGGGGTGAGACAGCCTTGCTGGACTTTCTTGATCAGGTCGCGCCATCCGATCGTGATCGTCTCGAAAAGGCGTTGGGCAGCGATGCGATCGATGCCCGCCTGCGCCTTATCGGACAGTCGGGTGATGTGCGTTATGCACGGCTGTTGGGCCGGCGCGGGTCCGATGGCGTGCTGCGCGGATTGATGACGCCAGCTGGGTCAACTGGGCGCGGTGCTCGCGGCAGGGTCGAAGCCGAGGGCAATCTGGGTCAGGGCGTCGAGGCCGGAGAGATCGTTGCGCATTATCAACCGATTATTGCGCTTGAGACAGGGCGATTGGCCGGTTTTGAAGCACTGGCGCGCTGGGAGCGCCCCGGCATTGGCATTGTTGCACCGGACGATTTTTTGGGCCTGGCCGACGAGCTGGACCTTCTGGGGCGGATCGGCACACAGGTGCGCGGTGATGCTGTTCGCGAAATCGCAAACTGGCGCGCCACCGCGCCGGATATCCCGTTATTCATGGCGGCCAACGCAACCGTCACTGAATTGCTGGACACCGGATTTGCCGAGCGCCTTATCGCGAGTGTTGAGGCTGCCGGCCTTCGCGCGGGTGCGTTCAAGCTGGAGATTTCTGAAACCGAAATCATGCGCCGCCCCGATGATGCCGAGGCGGCTATTCAGGACTTGCGGTCTGCCGGAATTGGTATCGCACTGGATGATTTCGGGACCGGGTATTCGTCGCTGTCGCGATTGGACCGGTTCAATTTCGATACGGTGAAGATTGACCGCTATTTTGTGCGCGCCTTGGCGGCCGCTGACAGTGCGGCCAAAGTTGTGGAATCCGTTCTTCAACTCGCCCGGCACTTTGGCATGACGGTGGTGGCCGAGGGTGTCGAGGATGCCGATACGGCCACGCGCCTGGCCGAGCTGGGCTGTGATTATGCGCAAGGCTTTCGCTATTCCGGGGCGCTCGACCCGGAAACAGCCGCACATGCGGCCAGCGCCGGTATTGCGGGACGTTTCGAGGCTCCGGCGTAAACCCCTGAAATCTAGGCGTGGCCGGAAATGCCCGACAGACGTTCAGGATCAACGCCGAGCGAATTTAGTGCGAGCGTCCACTTGTTGTCATACCCGTCATCAAAAATCAGCGCTTCATCGGGGTCGGCGACCAGCCAGGCATTGGCCTGAAGCTCGTCATCCAGTTGCCCTGCGCCCCATCCCGCATAGCCCAATGCCAGAATTGACCGGCGCGGCGCATCATCTGACGCTATGGCGGCCAGAATTTCCTTGGTGGCTGTCAGACCCACCCCGTCGCCCACAGGCAGGGTCGCATCGTCAGCCTGAAATTCGCTGGTATGCAGCACGAAGCCGCGATCACGATCGACCGGGCCTCCGTCGAGGACGGGGCGGTCGGGTACGCGGATTGATCCCTCTATACCCAATTGTTCAAACAGGGTTGGCAGGCGCAAATCACGCACCGCCTTGTTAATCGTGATTCCCATCGCCTGCTCGTCACTGTGGGCGCACACGAATATTACGGCGCGGTCAAAGCGTGGATCGCCGATTGCGGGGCTCGCGATCAAAATCTTGCCCTTGAGCGATGTTTGTCCGTCCATATTGGTGTCAGATCTCCTTAAAGTCATCATTGCGCCGATATGGGGACAGGTCCAGCCGGGTTCCCGCTTTCACATTCGCGCGCAAAAGGCTCTAATCAGTTCAGACAACCGAATCAGGAGAATGAAATCATGAGCATTTCAGTGGGCGACCGCATTCCAGAAGCAAAGTTTGGCGTCATGACGGCTGAAGGGCCGACGCAAATCGCGGTCAGTGACGCCTTTGCCGGCAAGACTGTCGCGCTGTTTGCGGTACCCGGTGCGTACACGCCGACGTGCTCAGCCAAACATTTGCCGGGCTTTGTGCAGAAGGCCGGCGATCTGAAAGCCAAGGGCATCGACGCAATTGCCTGCACCTCGGTCAATGATGTGTTCGTCATGGGCGCCTGGGGCAAGGACCAGGGCGCTGACGATGACGTCATGATGCTGGCGGATGGAAATGGTGAATTTGCCAAGGCCGTTGGCCTTGAAATGGATGGCAGTGGCTTCGGCATGGGTACGCGTTCGCAGCGCTATTCCATGGTCGTCAAGGATGGTGTCGTCACTCAACTCAATGTCGAAGCGCCGGGTGATTTCAGCGTTTCAACCGCCGAACACATGCTGTCACAGCTCTAAAACACGATAGTGGAGGGGAGTCTCATGGGTAATTTTATCTTTATAGGTATCGTTGTTGTTCTGGCGCTTGTGCTGGTGACCATGACGATCAAGGTCGTGCCGCAAAGCTGGGAATACACGCTGGAGCGCTTTGGCCGTTTCACCCGAAAGCTGGGGCCTGGACTTCACTTCATCGTGCCCTTCTTTGACAAGGTTCAGTACAAGATCAACATGCGTGAGCGCGTTCTTGACGTGCCCAAGCAGGAAGTGATCACCAAGGATAATGCCATGGTGTCGGTCGATGCTGTGGTGTTTATCCAGGTCATGGAATCGGCTCGCGCTGCCTATGAAGTTGATAGCCTGGACTTCTCCATTCTCAATCTGGCAATGACAAATGTGCGTTCCGTTGTTGGCTCGATGGACCTTGATCAGACCCTGTCCAATCGCGATGACATCAATGCCCGCTTGCTCGCAGTGATTGACGCTGCGACCAATCCCTGGGGCGTGAAAGTTACACGGATCGAGATTCGCGACCTGTCCCCACCGCCCGACATCACCGAAGCCATGGCACGCCAGATGAAGGCGGAACGTCTGAAGCGGGCTGAAATTCTTGAAGCTGAAGGCCAGAAACAGTCTGAAATCCTGCGTGCTGAA
>CAXBKM010000173.1:0-4857 GCA_963976265.1 uncultured Maricaulaceae bacterium | reverse complement strand
ACTCATTGACGCGATGCGCGAGACTTATTCGCTCAAGGAGCAAACGCTTCTCTATCTCAACCGGCGAGGTTATGCGCCGCTGGTTTTGTGCAAGGCATGCGGACACCGCCTGCATTCACCGCATACCGATACGCCATTGGTTGAGCACCGATATACCGGGCGGCTGGTCTGTCATCTGACGGGCTTTTCCATGCCAAAGCCGGATAAATGTCCCGAATGCGGCGAAAGGAATTCGCTGACCAGTATAGGGCCGGGCGTCGAACGGGTCGCCGAGGAAGTCAAAACGCTCTTTCCCGACGCCGTGATCGAAGTGTTTTCCTCCGACATTTCGGGCGGTGGTGATGCGTTGCGCGAACTGGTCGCGCGGATGGAGCGTTCCGAAATTGATATTCTGGTCGGCACCCAAATCGCCGCGAAAGGTCATAATTTTCCCAACCTGACATTGGTCGGCGTCGTCGACGCCGATCTGGGCTTGGCGGGGGGTGATCCGCGCGCTGGTGAGCGGACCTACCAGACCCTGGTACAGGTTGCAGGCCGTGCGGGCCGGGCAGATCGTCCGGGGCGGGCGATATTGCAAACACATGACCCGGCCCATGATGCGATTGCAGCGCTGGTTGCCGGGGACCGCGACCGGTTTCTCGATGTCGAAAGCCAGGCGCGTGACATGCTCGGCCTGCCGCCCTTTGGGCGGCTGGCCTCGGTTGTGGTCAGCGCAGAGAGCGAAGCAAAGGTTATCGACATGGCGGCTGAATTCGCCCGAACGGCTCCGCGCGCTGATGGTGTGGAAATCTGGGGACCTGCAGAGCCGCGCTATGGCGTGGTCCGGGGGCGCTGGCGGCGGCGCTTGCTGATCCGCGCGGACAAGTCGGTGGACATCTCGGCCTATCTGGCCAGCTGGAAGGCGCGCGTGAAAATTCCCGCCTCGGTCCGCGTGGTCATGGATGTTGACCCCTACAGTTTTGTGTAACATGCCCGTTGTGAAACCTGCCGGGGGCTCGCAAGACCATGATTGAATTTCTGACATCACCTGCTGTCTGGATGTCACTCCTGACGCTGACCTTCCTTGAAATCGTTCTGGGCGTGGACAATGTGGTCTTTGTCTCTGTCGCCTCGCAGCGTCTGGAAAAAGCCAAGCAGGCACAAGGTCGCAATATCGGTATCTGGTCAGGCGCAGCCATGCGCATCGTGCTTCTGTTCGGTCTCGTCTGGCTGACCGGGCTGACCCACGCCACCCTGTTTGAGCTGCCAGAATTCATGCGACCGCTGGCGAGCGCGGATCATCCGGAAGTCTTCATGGCGGTGACGCTCGAGGACGCCATTCTGTTTGGCGGCGGCTTGTTCCTGCTCTGGAAAGGCACACAGGAAATCCACGACACGATCGAGGGTCATGACGTCAATGTCGGCAAGTCCAAGACCTCCAGCATGACGTCCGTCATCATCCAGATGACCTTCATTAATACAGTGTTCTCGCTCGATTCCGTTCTGACGGCTGTGGGCATGACGCGCGATCTGGGCGGCGAGGGCGGACAGACTTTGCGTCTGATGGTCATGATCGCCGCAATCGTGGTTTCGACAATCGTCATGGTGGCATCTGCCAAAAGTGTCGCCGTATTCCTGGAGAAGCACGCGACGGCAAAAATGTTGGCGCTCAGCTTTATCCTGCTGGTTGGTGTGGCACTCGTTGCCGACGGGCTCGGCTTTCACATTCCGCGTGGCTATCTCTACTTCGCGATCAGCTTCTCACTGCTGGTGGAAGTCCTGAACGTGCTCTACCGGAAGGAGCGCGCAAAGGCGCTGGCGAAAAAGGCCGAGCACTAAACCGCGCGAATGAGACTAAACGGCTCAAGATCAATTTTTGGATCTCGCTCCAGAACCAGATCGGCGGCGGCCTCGCCAATGGCGGGCGCGAATTTATAGCCATGGCCTGAGCAGGGAGAGAGTATCGTTACGCCCGGATCGCCGGGCAGATTGCCGATGATGAAGCGGTCGTCATGTGTGCGCGTGAACCGGCAATCCATCATCATCTGTGTTTTGCCAACTGAACCGGGCAGCCAGCGATCAACATTGGACCGCAGCAGGCCCTCATCTCTGGCGCTCGGTTCAAACCCGTCGCGCATATCCGGTCCACATTCGCCGAAATGGCCGTAGACGCCGATCTTCAATCCGTCCGCGTTCACAGGCGGCATGACATAAGGTCTGACACCATCTTCAGGTTCAACTTGAAAGACGGGCAAGGCGCTCAATTCCTTAAGCGGGTCGAACCAGGCCACGACCTGTCTTTCCACCGTCAGGGCGCTGTCGAGTTCTGGCACGAACTGCCCGGTCCAGGGGCCCGCCGCGATGACCAGTTTTCGCGCTGGGTGCGATCCGGTCCGAGTATCGACAACATAATGATCGCCCTCGCGCCGCCAGTCGGTGACACGCGTATTCCAGCGCAGATCGGCCCCAGCCTTTACGGCCTGGCCTCGCATCCATGCATTCGCAGCGTCTGATAGCAGCATGCCGGACTCGGGTGCAAAAACCGCTTCGTAGTCATGGGGAATATCAAACGCCGGATAGCGTGCCATAACGCCTTCAGCGGTCAGGTGCTCATGGGTAATGCCGTGAGTGCGGGCCGTGTCTTCGGCCGCTTTGACGCCCGGTGCGCCTGCATATCCAATATCCAGTCCGCCGGTACGAATCAGAAAGTCGCGCCCGGCATCTCGCGCCATGTTTTTCCACAAGACATAGGCCCGGCTCAGCAAGGGCATATAAAGATCGCCCTCGCTGTAAACGCGGCGAATCACACGGGTGCGTCCATGGCTGGAGCCCTTGCTGTGCCCCGCCTCATATTGATCAAAGGCCAGAATTGAAGCCCCGGTCTGACTCAACTGCCAGGCGGTTGCCGAGCCCATCGCGCCAAGCCCAATGATGATGCAATCGTGCATGTCTGCCTGCCTGTTCGGGCCGCTGGCCCGCCTGATCCACTTCACCGCTTTGGCGATTGCGCGGCCATGTTCGGAGACGCGACATGAAACCACAAGGCCATCAAGGTTGCCGCCCTCTCTCCCCTGTGCTAGAGCGGCGCCGGATTGATGAAAGAGGCGTCTTCGCGGCGTCGGGTTTGTCAAAAATATCACTGTAGTTTCAGGCGCTTGCGTCTTACCCAATCCGGGTTTGACAATGGACCTGACCCAGCGAGAGTGACCGGGTTTTTTCATGAGCGGCGGTAACGCAAATTCCACAGGTGCAGCAGGGCGCTACGCCAATGCACTTTTCGAGCTGGCGCATGAAGCGAAAGCCACGGACGTGGTGGAAGCGAATCTGGCAGATTTTGCCGGCCTGCTGAACGAGAATGAGGCGCTGGCGACCGCTCTGGTCAGCCCGACGCATGACAATGACGAGAAGGTCGGCATTATTTCGGCGATAGCCGACAAGGCTGGTTTTCACGCACTGACACGCAACGCGCTTGGCGTTGCGGCCCGCAATGGCCGCGCTGGTGAAATTGCCGACATGGCGGAAGCATTTTCTGCCATGGCCGCCACTGAGCGCGGTGTCAGTAATGCAGACGTTACGAGTGCCGCCAAATTGACGGCCAAGGAAATCGAGGCCCTTAAAGCCTCACTAAAGCGCGCTCTCGGGCGCGACGTTGAGATCCGGACCGATGTGGATCCGGAATTGTTGGGCGGACTGATCGTACAGGTCGGTTCGCGTATGTTCGATTCATCCCTCCGCACTAAGCTGGAGGGGCTTCGCACTGCGATGAAAGAGGCTTGAGCAGCTCCATGGACATTCGCGCCGCGGAAATCTCCGCGATCCTTAAAGAGCAGATCAAAAATTACGGCACCGAGGCCAAGGTCTCCGATGTCGGCCGCGTTCTGTCGGTCGGTGACGGTATTGCCCGCGTCTATGGTCTTGACGAAGTCAGGGCTGGTGAGCTGGTGGAATTCCCCGGCGGCGTAAAGGGTATGGCCCTTAACCTTGAACGCGACAATGTCGGTTGCGTGATCTTCGGCGATGACCGGGGCATCAAGGAAGGCGACACCGTCAAACGTCTGGGCTCCATTGTGGACACCTCTGTTGGCAAGGGCTTGCTGGGCCGTGTCATGGACGGTCTTGGCGAGCCGATTGACGGCAAGGGCGCCCTGAAAAATGTGGCGGAACGCCGCCGCGTTGACGTGAAGGCTCCGGGCATCATTCCCCGCAAGTCCGTTCACGAGCCGATGGCAACAGGCATCAAGGCGATTGACGCCATGATCCCGGTCGGCCGCGGCCAGCGCGAACTGGTCATTGGTGACCGTCAGACCGGCAAGACTGCCGTCTGCATCGACGCCATTTTGAACCAGAAGCAGGTCAACGACACCGATGATGAGAGCCAGAAGCTCTACTGCATCTATGTCGCTGTCGGTCAGAAGCGTTCCACGGTCGCCCAGATCGTCAAGACACTCGAGGAAAATGGCGCGCTCGATTACACGATCGTGGTTGCGGCCACGGCGTCTGATCCGGCCCCGATGCAATTCCTGGCTCCGTTCACGGCAACTGCGATGGGCGAATGGTTCCGTGACAACGGCATGCATGCGCTGATCGTTTATGATGATCTGTCCAAGCAGGCTGTGTCCTATCGCCAGATGTCCCTGTTGCTGCGCCGTCCTCCAGGCCGCGAAGCTTATCCTGGTGACGTTTTCTATCTTCACTCGCGCTTGTTGGAGCGTTCGGCCAAGCTGAACGAAGACAATGGCGGTGGTTCGCTGACGGCTCTGCCGATCATTGAAACACAAGCCAACGACGTGTCGGCCTATATCCCGACCAATGTGATTTCGATCACGGACGGCCAGATCTTCCTGGAAACCGATCTGTTCTATCAGGGCATTCGCCCGG
>CAXBKM010000172.1:0-4874 GCA_963976265.1 uncultured Maricaulaceae bacterium | reverse complement strand
GGACAGGCGACGGGGACTTGGTCTTTTCGGTTGCTGAGTTCCCGCCTTCGCGGGAAACCGCGACGGAGTTTTTACGCCAGCAAAGACCGGGGTCCAGCACTGAAAACATGGATCCCGGATATCGGCCTTCGCCAATTCCGGGAGGCGTCACAATAGTCAAGAGAAAATCCGCGCGACGCCGCACGGTCTGTTTGCTAGACACGCGGCCATGACAATCTGGAAGATCGCTTTTACCGGACCGATATCGGCGCTTTATGCGGCGGCGGACCGTATCGAAAATACCGAAGATCCACACCGCCTGTCCTGGTCGGTGTTTGAGGATGATAGCGAAGTCACGGGCGCGCTCGAAATCCTGTTTGACGCGGCACCCGATGAAGCCTCACAGCGCCAAGCCATTGATCTGGGCGACACGCATGATGCGATGATCATGCCCCTGCCAGAGGAAGACTGGGTGCGCCTGTCACAGGATGGCCTGCCGCCGGTACTCGCGGGCCGTTTTGCCCTGCATGGCAGTCATGATGATGCGCCCGAAGAACATATCGCGATCCTGATCGAAGCCGGGCCCGCCTTTGGGACCGGTCATCACGGCACCACGCGCGGCTGTCTGATGGCGTTTGATGACATGCTGACAGAGGGCGCTCAGCCAAAGCGCATTCTTGATGTCGGCACCGGGACGGGCGCGCTCGCCATTGCGGCCGCCAAAGTTTTGCCGAAAGCCACGATACTGGCCAGTGACATCGACCCGGATGCCACCGAAGAGGCCGCGCGCAACGCCAGAACCAATGGCGTGGGCGAGGCCATCGATTGTTTCACAGCAGAGAATTTCAATCATATCAAGCTGGTCGGTGCAAAATTCGATTTGATTTTCGCCAATATCCTGGCCGAGCCGTTGGTGGATCTGGCTCCGGAAATATCGCGCGCCCTCTCGCCCGGTGGATCAGTGATCCTGTCGGGGCTTCTGGTCGAACAGGAAGACATGGTCCGCAAGGCCTATGAGGCGCAGGGCCTGTCCGTTACGGCGCGGGCACCGCTGGACGGCTGGGCAACGCTGGTGGGCGTTCGGGCCAACTAAGCAAACAATTCACGCGATCCCAGCGAAAGCTGAGACCCAGTTTTTTTGGTTCACTGGGTTTCCGGCGCCTGTCCTCGCGAAGGCGGGAGTTCCGGGCATCCAGAAATCAAACTGGATCACAGGGACTTTCGCCCTGTGATGACGCCAGGGTAATTTTCTCATTCCCCTTGATGGGGAAAATGGTCGAACGTCTGTGAGACCGGACGGGGTGGATGACCCTCGCGCCCTCCCTTCCCACCCTCTCCGTCAGCTACGCCGACGCCTCTCCCATCAAGGGAGAGGAGAAGCAGCGCGATCCGGAATCTACCCGACACCTTCTTCTTGACGTTTTCCTTTTATATCGATATTTCTCGATATATGGATAAACAACAAACTCTCGACGCTCTTGCCGCGCTGTCACAGGAAGTCCGGTTCGACGTATTCCGCCTGCTGGTTCAGGCGGGACCGGATGGATTGCCCGCAGGCGAGATCGCACGGCGCATGCATGCACGTCAAAATACGATGTCGACCAATCTGGCCATTCTGGCCCGCGCCGGACTGATTTCATCAACGCGCGACGGACGGTCCATTCGCTATGCCGCCGATTTTTCCGGCATGCGCGCCGTTATCGACAGCCTGCTGCGCGATTGTTGCGGAGGCGTCCCTGAAATTACCGAATCCCTCAAGGCAGGAGTGCCCGCATGAAACGCTTTCACGTCAATCTGACCGTCAAGGATATCGACAAGTCGGTCGCCTTCTATTCGACCCTGTTCGCTGCCCAGCCCACGCGCCGGGAAAGCGATTACGCCAAATGGATGCTGGATGATCCCTTCATCAATTTCTCGATCTCCACGCATGGCGACACGGCCGGTATTGATCATATCGGCCTGGAGGCGGGCGATGAGGACGAGCTCTCCATCATTCGCGACCGTCTGGTTCAGGCCGAAACACCGATTTTTGATCAGGACGCCACGACCTGCTGCTATGCCAAGTCGAAGAAGGCCTGGATCAGCGATCCGGACGGTGTCGCCTGGGAAACATTCTTCACCAGCGGCACATCGACCGATTATGGCGAGGACGCTGACGATGTCATGGCCGCGCTCGAAACGTCCAAATCCGCGGCCCAGTCATGCTGCTAGCGGGTCTTGCGACCCTTAATGCCCGCGCTGTCGAGAAAGGCATTGACGTCGGCGCCTGATTTGCGGGCGCGAATACCGGCACGGCTGCGTGCGCGGTCCATCTGGTGCGTAAAGGCATCACCGCCATTCAGGCGAAAATATTCATTCGTAAAGGACATGGTTCTGGCTCCGGTCATGTCCGTTTCAGATGCGCCCCGCCGTGGGGATTTGAAAGGCCGAAAAACTCAACGCCGCCATGCATATTTGATCTGACAAATCTGACCTGCGCGCGACGCATTGAAAGCCGCGTGCGAGCAGAGTAGCGTCCCGGCCATGACACAGTTCAAACCCCAGTCTTTCGAGGTTAAGGGCGGGCCGCAAATCGGTCGTGCTCACCTCCCGCTTCTTCGTGCCGCGCTCAGCAATGCCGGGCTCGACGGTTTCGTCATTCCGCACGAGGACGAGTACAACAATGAATATCTGCCCGACTGCAATGAGCGGCTGAGCTGGGCGACCGGTTTTACCGGGTCAGCCGGTGCCGCCGTCGTCTTGATCGAAAAAGCCGCGGTCTTCGCCGATGGTCGTTATACCGTGCAGGTCCGTGAACAGGTCGATACGAAATATTTCGACATTGAAGATCTGGTCAGCGCACCACCCCATATGTGGATCGCCAGAAACGCTCCGAAAGGCGCGAAAATCGGCTTTGATGCGCGTCTGCACAGCCCCGATGCCCTCGACAAGCTCCAGCGCGCCGCAAAGCGCGCCGGCGCTCAAATGGTCGCGGTCGACGTCAATCCGATCGATGTCGCCTGGGCCGACAGACCGGCACCACCAGCCGCCTCGGTTCACCCGCATGCAATGGAATTTGCCGGTGAAGATCACGCCTCCAAACGCGCCCGCATTGGCGCAGCGCTGGTGGAAGACGGGGTTGATGCCGCAGCGATTACCGCACCGCCCTCGCTCGCTTGGTTGTTCAATCTGCGCGGCGGTGATGTCGCGCGCAGCCCGCTGGCGCTCGGCGCGACGATCCTGAACGCGGATGGTACGGCCACCCTGTTTATGGACCCTGACAAGCTGACCGATGAGGCACGCGCCCATCTGGGCAATGAAGTGGCTGTGCGCCCCGAAGCAGAATTCGAACAGGGTCTGGCCGAATTGAAAGGCAAAACTGTCAGCGTGGATCCGTCAAATTCCTCAGCCTGGGTGTTTGATCAACTCACCGCCACAGGCGCAGAGATCAAGCGTCGCCGTGATCCGGTCATGCTGCCCAAGGCGATCAAGAATGGCGTTGAGATCGAAGGCTCTCGCCGCGCGCATATTCGTGATGGCGGCGCTCTGACGCGCTTCCTCTACTGGCTGGATACCGAAGCGCAATCCGGCCAGTTCAACGAGATTGAAGCCGCGATCAAGCTGGCGGAATTTCGCGGTGAGCTGACGGGGCTGAAAGACCTCTCCTTTGATACGATCTCAGGCTATGGCGCGAATGGCGCCCTGCCCCATTACCGCGTATCGGAAGCCTCCAATCTGAAGCTGGCTCAAGGCTCGCTCTATCTGGTTGATTCCGGCGGCCAATATCCCGACGGCACAACCGATGTGACGCGCACCGTGCCGATTGGCGAACCCACAGCCGAAATGTGCAACCGCTTCACGCTCGTCCTGAAGGGCCATATCGGCCTGTCCATGGCGCGCTTCCCGGCAGGCACATCGGGTGGCCAGCTCGACATTCTGGCGCGATTGCCGCTCTTCATGGCCGGTCTCGATTATGACCATGGCACGGGCCACGGTGTCGGCAGCTATCTGGGCGTCCATGAAGGTCCCCAGCGCATCGCCAAGGCCGGATCCGACGAGCCCCTGCAACCGGGCATGATCGTCTCCAATGAGCCGGGCTTTTACAAGGAGCGCGAATACGGCATCCGTATTGAAAACCTGATCGTTGTGACTGATTTTGCCGACATTCCAGGCGGCGAGCGCAAAATGATGGGTTTTGAAAACCTGACAATGGCACCGATCCATCGCGGCCTGATTGATCGGGACATTCTGACCGCTGAGGAATGCGCCTGGGTCGATGCCTATCATGCCGAGGTATTGGCCAAGATCGGACCTCAGCTGGACGGCGATATTGCCGACTGGCTTAAAACTGCCTGCGCGCCGCTCTAAGTGCTCGCGCGTCTCGCTTTCCTGACCGTAGCGGCCAGCTTGCTCGCGGGGTGTTTTTACGCCGACAAACCGTTGATAACGCGGCGGTTTGCAGAGAATCCCTTCGCGGAAGGGTATTATCATCATGCGCCCGTTGATCCGGAGACGGGTGAAGAATGGGCGGGCGCAACCTGGCAGGGCGACATCCGGTATACGCGCAACCGTCGTTATCACTCCCGTATCGATGATTTTCCGCATCAGGACGCCCGGTTTCGGTCACTGGGCGGTTCGGTATATCTCGCGGAAATTCCCGATCGCGATGGCGAGGACGTTTATTCCTACGGACTTGTCTGGCTATATCCGGGCGGCGTCATTACCTATCGCGCACCTCATTGCAGCGATCTTGGCGAAGCCCTGCGGGGACAAATCGGCTTGTCGATGGACATGGAGGGCGGCTGCAAGGTCGAAGATCTCGATGTCATGATGGCGGCGATGAGCGCCTGGCTGGAGCTCAATGGCGAGGACATTCGTTTTGACGGCATTTACCGCCTTCAGGAATAGGCCGGGGA
>CAXBKM010000171.1:0-4912 GCA_963976265.1 uncultured Maricaulaceae bacterium | reverse complement strand
TGGGCGATCTGCTCTTCATGGCCGGGGGTGGGCGCATACGCCGCCTGCATGGCCCGTTCGTGTCCGACAATGAGGTCGAGGACGTGGCCGCCTATCTGCGCAAACAGGGCACGCCCGATTATCTCGAAGCCATTACTGAAGAAACCGACGACGATGGTTCCGGCATATTTGGTGAAAGCGGCAGTTCCGGCGATGACATGTTCGACCAGGCCGTGGCCGTCGTCGCGCGTGATCGCAAGGCCTCAACCAGCTATATCCAGCGCCGACTTCAAATCGGCTATAACCGTGCCGCAACCCTAGTCGAGCGGATGGAAGATGAAGGCATGATCGGGCCTGCTGACCATGCCGGTCGCCGTGAAATCCTACTGCCCGAACACAGCGCGGCTTGATCACACAATTTTGACGTCGCCTTCGCACCAGGCAATGGCATAGTTGCATCTGGTTGCAGCGAGGAAACCCATGCGATTTATAGCTTTATCCCTGTTATCGGGGCTGACCCTGTCCTGTTCAGGTGCCAATCAGGACCCGGTCGTCGATATACGCTTGGAACCGGTCTGGCGAATAGCGGGTTTTGAAAACCCCGAAAGTGCGCTCTTTGTCCCTGAAACAGGGTTTCTTTATGTATCCAATGTCGCCGGCGAAGGCGGCGCTGTTGACGGAAATGGCTATATTTCGCGCCTGACGCTGGATGGCGAAATTGACACATTGCGCTGGGCAGATACCGATTTGAATGCACCGAAAGGTCTGGCGTTCGCCAATGGCCGGATTTTCGTCACCGATATCACCGATATCGTCGCGATTGATGCCGAAACCGGCGAAACACTTCAGCGCTACCCGGCCGACGGGGCTGGTTTCCTCAACGATGCCATCGCTGGCGCAGATGGCCGGATTTATGCCTCGGACTCTGCAACGCAGCGCATCTATTTTCTGGAGAATGATGCCGTTGGGGTTTGGGCCGAGGACGAATTGTTGTCAGCGGCCAATGGTCTGTGGCTCGAACAGGATCGCATGCTACTCATTACGATGAATGATCGCCTCGTCGCGATTGACCGCGAAACCCGGGATATCACAATCCTTGCCGAGGGCGTGGGCGATGGGGACGGCATCGCGCCGGACGGGTATGGCGGCTATCTGGCGAATGAATGGCCCGGGCAAACATATCGCATTACACCGGGCGGAGACGTGACGGTCCTTGATGATGCGCGCGAAGCCGACACCTATACCAATGATTTCACAATCGTCGGCGACATTGTTTACACACCGCATTTCAATTCCGGCGAGGTCAGCGCTATGCGAATTCTGCCGATTGACTGATTTTGCTGACATTTCGCCATGACGCCGCCCCATTCCTGCGCATAACAGATCGTCATGATTACAAGCTTTATCTTTGCCCTGGCCCTCAGTGTACAGGATGCGCCCTCAGCCGCTGATACCGCGAGTGAGCCGGAAGTCGTCGCGGAGTCTGCCGACAGTTTTGACACGGACGCGGCATTGGCGCGCGTGAATGAGGCGCTGAATGGTCTGGGCACATTGCAGGCCCGCTTTACGCAGATTGCGCCGGACGGAACCGCCAGCGAAGGTACGTTGTCCCTGCGCCGCCCGGGACGTCTGCGCTTTGAATATGCGGCGCCTTCGCCCCTTTTGATTGTCGCGGACGGCACGACCGTTGCGATCCATGACACCGCGCTGGAAACTACGGATCGCGCACCGATCCGGGCGACGCCGCTCTGGTGGATTTTGAAAGATGAGATCAATCTCGCTGAGGATGCCCGCGTTTTGGACGTCTGGACCGAGCATGGTTTTGTCTATGTCTCGCTGACAGACTCCGATGGCGAGATGGAGGGCGAGGCTGTCTTCCTCTTTGACGCAGAAACCTATGCGCTCAATCAGTGGTTTGTTGTTGATGCACTGGGTCAGACGACACGCATTCTGCTGGATAGTGTCGAAACCGATATCACATTGAATGCGCGTCTTTTTGTGCTGGACGATGCTGAAGATGAACGTCGAAATCGCCGTCGCTGACACATTCTGACATGTTGTGTGAATGCAACACGCAATAGCTAACGAATTTTTCATTTGAATTTTATTTTTGGCGTGTCATTAATGTTACGGCTGGTTGGTCGTAATTGGATCGGCGTCGTCCCCCCGCTTGCGGATCTGGATGACCGACTGCGCTGGGATGCTAGAACCCCTTTCAGCGCTTGTGTGAAAGCCACGCACAGCTTAAGCGCCCGGCTGCACCCCTCGCAGTCGGGCGCTTTTTGTGTCTGGTCTGTGGCTGGAGACCTGTTAAGACAGGACTTTCCTGATATTGACGGGCCTCCATGACAGATACTGATTTTCCACGCCTGCTTGAAGAAATTCCCTTGCTCTACAAGGCGCGCGCTTTTGCCGATGGGTTTGAAAGCCTGCCCATCATGGCGCGCCTCGGTGAGACGCTGGACGCGCGCGAACAAAATCTGACCCGCGCCTATCTGGACGCGCTCGGCTTTCCGCATGCGGAACCCGCCCTGCTGTCCGATTGGGATGAGGCCGCTGATGCGGCTGAATCGCTGGACCAGAATCCGGACGGGTGGGAGGCCGAAGAAATGCTGCGGGCCAGCCTGATTTCGCAAGCATCCGAGCGCCTTGAGGAAGAGGCGATCCAGATGTTGCTGGCCTATGTCACCCAGCGCGCCGGCGAAGTCGCCCAAGACGCGGTGGAATATTCATCGACATTTGACGAAGTTGATGATGATGCGCTGAAAAATGCGGCTGTGGGTATGGTGGTACGCGCAGCTGAAGGGGCGGCGCTCGTCATTCTGGCCGAAGCCGAAGATGAGAGTCCCACGCATCCATTTTTGTGCCGGTGGCGACTATTTGCTCGCGGGCGCTGGCCTGTCGGCCTAGCCGGCTCGACTTATAATATTCTATAGAGAACAACAGGACTACATCCATGACATCCCTGACCATTGCGACCTGGAATGTGAATTCTGTGCGCTTGCGGGCCGTGCCGCTGATCGCGCCCTTCGTGGGAATCGCCAAGCCTGATGTTTTATGCCTTCAGGAGATCAAGTGTCAGAATGAGGAATTTCCCAAAGCCGCTTTTGAAGAGATGGGTTATTCGCATTTCCATGTCCGCGGTCAAAAGGGCATGCACGGCGTCGCGATAGCCTCACGCTTTCCACTGGAAGACCTGTCGGATGAAGCTTTGTGCATGCGCGGCGAGGCCCGCCATCAACGTGTCGGGGTGAAGGGTATCGAGCTGCATAATTTTTATGTCCCGGCGGGCGGCGATGAGCCGGACCCGGCCATCAATCCGCGCTTTGAACACAAGCTTGATTTCATCGCACGGATGGAAAAATATTTTGGGAAGCGCGAGACGGACACCACGCCCATGGTTCTGGTTGGCGATTTCAATATTGCGCCCAGCGAAAATGATGTCTGGTCACACAAACAGCTTTTGAAAGTGATTTCGCATACGCCGATTGAAACCGAGGGTCTGGAGCGCGTTCGCGCGGCAGGTAAATTTCTCGATGTGGCCCGTGAACTCATCCCCGAACCTGAAAAAATCTATACATGGTGGAGCTATCGGTCGCGCGATTTCCGCGCCTCCAATCGGGGCCGTCGCCTAGATCATATCTGGGTGTCGCCACCCCTGCGCGAAGCAGCGCTGTCTGGCGGACGAGACAGTTTCACAATCTGGGAAGACGAGCGCGGCCGGGTCAAGCCGTCCGACCACGTTCCGGTCATGCTCAAATTATCGCTTTAGGGTGTCGGCACAAGTCGCGCGCCCTGCAACGCACCACGGCGTGTGTCGCGCTCATAGGCGTTCTGCAATTCATCCATCTGGCGGTTGAACGCGTCCAGCTCGCCGTCAAATGCCGTCCGCAGGCTGGCGCAATCGGCGCTCGGCATTATCGCTTCTATCCGAGTTTTGAGTGCCTGCAGCCCGGTTCGGAATATATCGGCATGGCCTGTCTCATGGGCTTCAAGCGCGATCATGAAGCGATCCCACTCGGCGCGTAATTCATCAGATGCCTGATGGCGCTCAACCCAGTTGGGGTATTCGATATCTATCGAGGCGTGCAGCGAAACGCGCGCAAGCCGACAGGAGTCCTGCGTAAAGGCATAGTCGAGATTGGTGGCGAGCCCGGCACGGGTTTCGGCCATCATTCCAGGGCGCGAACGTGCGCGAAAACCCAGTCTCAGATCGCGAACACTCTGGCCCGACAAATCATAATAATGAACATTCAGGGTTTCGGTGATCTCGACACGCGTTTGCGCCCCGGCCACGCCGAACCCGCAAAAAACAAACATGAAAACCAGAAGGACGCGCATCCTATCGCCTTGAATTGAATTCGATGAACGCGCCTTGCGTCCGGCCATGTTCTGTCGCCCGGTCATAGTCACGCTGAGAGGTTTGAAGGCGTTGCCACAGATTGCGGCTCTGCGCGTCCAGGGCCTGGCCCAGCGCGTCGCAATTGTCTGCAGGGGCTGTTTGTGAAAGGCGGTCGAGAACAATGGCCGCGCCGCGCCGCGCTATTTCAACATGGCCATCTTCATGGGTCTGGAGATTCGTCATGAACGTATTCCACTGGCGGCGAACACGGCGAGACCCCTCCGCCTCATCAACCCAGCGCGGCATGGTTTGGGTTATCGTCAGATAAGCCGTGATATCGGTCAAAACGCATTGGCCGCCGCGAATTTCATAGCGGTAATAGGTCGACAAATTGGTCATTGTTTCGCCAATCGTCCCGCCAAACTGGCGCGCACTGAACCAGTCGGCGATATCCTGGGCGGAATCTCCCTCAATGTCCGAATACTGATATTCGAAGGATTCCTCGATTGAGGTCGTCACGGCTCCGCTTTGGAGCACGGCAAGCAAAAGCCCCATGGCCAACAGCGGGCTCATCCCTGAAGGCGGTAACCG
>CAXBKM010000170.1:0-4917 GCA_963976265.1 uncultured Maricaulaceae bacterium | reverse complement strand
CGTGCATCGTCGATAGTCTCATGGCATACTCGTCCTCAACGACATTCGGGGGACATATCATGAAACAGATAATTGCTCTTGTCATGGGCGGCGCAGCGCTAACTGCCTGTGCCACAACCAATTCGGCGTCGACAATGGCAGGCGGTGGTGCTTTGGCGACGTCTGCCTTTGACTACGCGCCGACGCGCGAGGGGCGGGTTCGAACGCCGCAATTCGGCTATAGCCTGGTTGGGGCCAATGGCGACTGGACGGCGGCTCTTGCATATGAAGAAGACGGTGCGGCCCCGGTCGTGATCATGGCGTTTGACCGGTCCGGTCAGGCCGTTGAGGCCGATCTGGACATCGCCATGCCTTATCTCTCGGGCGGTGTACGACGCTTTAGTGGCGATGCGAACACGGGCAGTCCGGTCGAGGTCACGCTACAGGCAGGACCTTGCACGGACGGCCAGTCGAGCAATACGTATTCGCACTTCGCGACCGTGACGATTGGGCGGGGCCTTTATCGCGGCTGTGCCAACGAGGAATCAACGACAGATCGCTGGTCGAATTATGTGGCTGACTACCTGGCGGCCATTGACACCTGTCTGGCTGAGCTGAGAACCGAAGCCGAACATGTCACGATTGCCTATCCGGTTAGCGATGCGACGGGTGTGCGCCTGTCCAACCGGATCGGCCAGCGCTGGGAGTGCGTGACGCGCGATGGTGATCGCTCGGTCAATGCGCTGCGCACGCTGGACGCGGGCGATGTGATGCTGGGTGAGGGCGATCCGATATTCATTCGGTCATCCGTCCCTCAGGCCGGTGAGGGTTGCTATGTGTATGAATCGGTGCGGTCCGCGCGCGGCGATCTGATCGGAGCGTTCGGCTTTGATTCCTGCGCCACGCCATCGGGCCCGATCGGTTAACCGGGCTTTTACACGGATCGGCGCATTGCGGGACGATGCGCAACTTGATCCTGTCAATGCTAATTGGACTCAGCCTCTCGACCATTGCACATGCCGAGATGAGGGATATTCGAATACTGGGCACGCCCGAAGGCGTCGTGCTGGGTATCAGCTTCGACGAGGAACCCTTGGCGATTACCGTCACGCCGGACGAAACCGGCGCGCGCGTGCTCGTCGAGGGTGTCACCTCGCAAGGCATAATGCTTTCGCCAATGCGCAATGATGTTGTATCGCAGATCGAGGTCACACCGATTGAGGGCGGCGTTATTGTCCAGCTCTGGGCCTTGCAAAACTGGTCCACCATCACCGGTCAAATTGAAGGGCGGTCAGGGCTAGTAACGATCATGACGGACGGTGCGCCGATAATGGCCAATACCGCTGATCCGGCCGACGAGATCATCCCGCCTCAGGAAATGGCAGAAATTGCGGTGCCATCACAGACGCCGCCCGTGCCCGATGTCGCGGCAGATGTTGACATCGCAGCGCCGGTTGAGAGCGTGCCGACCGCTGGAGATGTCGCCGACAATGACGATATGGCCGCCGTTTCTCCGGCCGCCTCCACGGGCTGCGCGTCGCAAGCCGACACGGTTGCTATGTCGCCTTGGGATCTTGATGCGTTGACGGCACTGGCTCAATGCCATGTCGACGACAATCGCCCATCGGAGGCGCGCCCGCATTTGGAGCGCGTCCTGGCCTTTGAACCTGGACGTTTTGATGCGGCGATATTGCTAGCGGAAGTCGCTGAAGGGGAGGGGGCAATCGATGAAGCCCGCGCGCTCTATGATCAGGCGGCCGGTTCCGCGCGCAGCGATGGTCAAGCGGCGGCGGCACGGGCACGCGGTCGGGCGCTTTCGCCGGATGACTAGCCGGACAGGCCCTGGCGGATTCCACGGCGAAGCTTTTTCAATGCTTCACCGTCAATCTTTCGAATACGGCGCGCCTTGAGATCAAGCATGGCGGCCACACCTTCCATGGTCCACCAGGGTTTCCCGGTAACCGGGTCGAGGACCCAGTGAACCAGTCGTCGCACATTGTTTCCTACATCCACGAGACCGGACCGGATCACGAAGATATCGCCGGCATGGGGGCGCCGCTTTGCGCGAATGCGACATTCCAGAAGCGCGCCGCCCAACTCAACTGAATCGGTTGAATGAGCATCCCATTCTTCAGGGAAGGCTTCGCGCAAATGAATGACCGAGTCAGAAACTTTACCGAGCAGATATTCCGCGCGCATATAGCCAAAGGCATCGCAGTCTTGCGGGCTGAACAGGCCGCGCCCGATCTCGGTCAGTGCCAGTTCGTCGGCGCGATGCAAGGAGACGTCGTTGCTGCCCATCTCTGCAGGAAGCCCTCTGGGATGACAGGCAGGTGCGGGTTCAATCATCAGGATGTTTGCCTTGGCCAAAACGCGGGCCGGCCAGTTAAACGCCTGTGCCGATTGCGGAACGCAATGTTCCAAAATGAGGGTGATCCCCGCTGCCGGGCTTTCATCACCATGCTGCATGACAAGGTCGGCGGCCAGTTGATCCGACCCGATGGATGTAATCCCGCCCCGGATTTCCAAGGGTGCGCCGGGGCGCGCTTCAGCGATGAAATTGATGTGGGCTTCACGAACGATCAGCGTGGCGGTGGCACCGTCCTGAAATATCGCACCCAGGCCAATTTCATGCCCCAGATGCGCCACGGCTTCCATCGCCTTGGCGAGGTAGAATTTGACATTGAGATGGCCAAGTTCGTCGCATTCCCATGCGTTCGCATTGCCGCGCCAGAGCGTCTTCATAACAAGGCCTCTCATTGATCAAATCGAGGCATCAGAAAACCGGATTTAGATTGCTTGGCGATTAATGCGCACAGCGCCCGCAATGACCGTAATGCTCAACCACGGAATGGTCGATCTTGAACCCTTCCGGTGCATCGGCCGGGCTTGGCGCGCCATGACGTTCTTCGACAGCACCACAATCGCCGCAGATATACAGCTCCGCGCCACCGTCTTCATGACCATGGCCGCAGGCAACAAACGCATTCAAGGCTTCGACCCTATGGGCAAGGCCGGCATTCATCAGGAAGTCGAGCGCCCGATAAATCGTTGGCGGTTTCGCTTTATTGCCGGGCTGGTCAAGCTGAGCAAGCAGGTCATAGGCCTTGATGGGACCGGTGGCATTCATCAGCAATTCAAGAACATGACGGCGCAGGGGCGTCAGTTGTTCGCCGCGTCGGGCACAATGTGCTGCGGCATCACCCAAGGCAGCGTCTATGGCATCACGATCAGTCATCTTACGTATGTTTAATCCTATTCGCTGCTGAAAATCGACCAGTAAGGCTTGCCAACATCAGAAACGTTATAATATCACTGCGAAACGTTATCTTGTATAAGGGTTCTCACCATGCGTTTCCAGCTTGTCTCGTCCTGTGCCGCAATCGCTGTCCTGGCTTTATCTGGAGAGGTGTGGGCTCAAGATCAAGGTGATGACCGTGAGGTTGATCGGGTTATCGTTACCGGATCGCCCCTGCAGGTGCTGGCCGACGAAGTGGTTGGCTCGGCGGAAGTGGTCACGGCTGAACATATCGAAGTGAATCTTGCAGGCAGTCTCGCCGATACGTTGAGCCATGAGCCGGGCGTATCATCGACCTTCTTTGGACCGGCCTCCAGCAGGCCGGTTATTCGCGGACTTGGTGCGGACCGGGTCCGTGTCCTCGTCAATGGCGTCGGCCTGGTCGATGCATCGACAGCCAGCCCTGATCACGCTGTGGCGTCAGAAGCCCTGGAAGCCGAGCGGGTTGAAATTTTGCGCGGACCGGCAGCTATCGCATATGGCGGCGGAGCGATCGGCGGCGTCGTCAATGTCATTGACGGGCGTGTCCCGTCTGAAGTTCCAGACGGTGTTGATGGCCGATTGTATTTCGGCGCAACCAGTGTCGACGAGGGTCATCAGACAGCTGGTCGCATTCGCTTTGGAACCGGACCCTTTGTATTCCATGCGGAAGCGCTTGACCGACAAGCCGGCAATTATTCCATCCCCGGTTTTGCTGAATCGGAACGATTTCGTGAATTGGAACATGACGACGACCATGATGATGGGCCGGTTGGTTTTGCTCATGATGGTGACGACGAAGACCACGAAGAGGAAGAAGAGGACTTTGGCGAGGTTTCCAATTCGGATCTGCAATTCCAGACCGGATCGCTCGGTGTCTCGCTCGTCCAGGACTGGGGTTATATCGGCGTGGCCTACAAGGCTTCAGATGCCGAATACGGCCTTCCCGGTCACGGGCATGGCCACGAGGAAGAGCATGAGGATGGTGAGTTTCTGTTCGCCTTTGACGAGGATGATCACGAAGAGGAAGAAGCGGCCCGCCTTGTCCTGACCCAAACACGTTGGGATGTCCGCGGTGACATCAATATTGATAACGCTCCGATTGAACGGGTTCGATTTGCTTTTGCTGCGGGCGATTACAAACACCGCGAGATTGAAGGCGAGGAAACAGCGACGCTGTTTACCAATGAGGGTTGGGAAGGGCGTCTGGAGCTTCGCCATCGCGACATCGGGCGGACACAAGGTGCATTCGGCCTGCAGACCTTCTCGCGTGATTTTGCGGCCGAGGGCGCGGAATCCTTTATCCAGCCCGTGACCACAACCGATTGGGGTGTGTTCGTGGTCGAGCGGTTTGATGCCGACAGTTGGGGTCTGGAAGGCGGAATCCGCTTTGAAGATCGCGACGTCGAGACCGCAACGGCCAGTCGTTCGTTTAATACTTTCAGTGCTTCAGGCGCAGTTTTCTTCCGGCCGCAGAACAATAGCTTTCTGGCTCTGACGGCAGCAGTCAGTCAACGCGCGCCGACTGACGTGGAATTGTTTGCCAATGGCCCCCATCTCGCAACGCAAAGCTATGAAGTGGGCGACGCAAGCCTGGACGTCGAAACATCGACATCGCTTGAGCTGACATGGCGGGCGGACGTTTCAGGCAACGCAATTGA
>CAXBKM010000169.1:0-4938 GCA_963976265.1 uncultured Maricaulaceae bacterium | reverse complement strand
CTCAATCGCTCGGGTGATTTGCAGGGCTGTACGCTAAAAGACGGCGAAGTCACGACGCCGGACGGTTTCAAGGATGCTTACGCCAGATTCGTCGAAGGTGGCTGGCAGGGTCTGCAATTTCCTGCCGAGCATGGCGGAATGGGCCTGCCCAAAGCGCTGGGAGCAGCGGTTCTCGAAATGATGCAGTCGGCCAATATGGCCTTCACGCTGGGGCCCATGCTGACATTTAGCGCCATTGATGCACTGATCGCGCATGGCACGGATGAACAAAAGGCGCTCTATCTGCCAAAGCTTTTGACCGGCGAATGGTCCTCGACGATGCAATTGACCGAGCCGGGCGCGGGTTCTGATGTCGGCCTGCTACGGACCAAGGCTGAACCCAATGGCGATGGAAGCTGGTCGATAACCGGCCAAAAAATCTACATCACCTGGGGCGAGCATGACTGTGCTGAAAACATCATTCACCCGGTGCTGGCGCGCACGCCCGATGGCCCTGACGGGGTCAAAGGCATATCGCTCTTCCTGATTCCGAAATTCCTGCCGGACGAAAACGGCAATCCGGGCGAGCGCAATGCGATCCAGGCCATTGGTCTGGAGCACAAGATGGGCATCCATGGCAGCCCGACCTGCACGATGGAAATGGCGGGCGCGAAAGGCTGGCTGATCGGGCCGGAATTTGGCGGCATCAATTGCATGTTCACGATGATGAATTCAGCGCGAATGGCCGTGGGTGTGCAGGGCGTGGGTATTGCCGAACGTGCTTATCAGCAAGCGCTCGCATACGCCAAGGATCGCCGCCAGGGCAAAGCACCTGATATTGATGACCCAACCCCTCATGCGATTATCGATCATCCCGATGTGCGCCGGATGCTGGCCAAGATGAAGGCCAAGATCGAAGCGGCGCGCGCCATCTGCCTGCACTGTGCGACATCGGCCGATGAGGCCGAACATGAGGTTGATGAGGAGGACCGCGCATTCGCAAAGCGCCGCGAGGAATTGCTGACGCCCATCGCCAAAGCCTGGTCAACCGATGTGGGCGTTGAGGTCACTTCGCTCGGGATTCAAATCCATGGCGGGATGGGCTTCATTGAGGAAACCGGTGCGGCCCAGCATTATCGCGACGCGCGAATCGCTCCGATTTATGAGGGTACAAACGGTATTCAGGCGATCGATCTGGTCGGGCGCAAGCTGGGCATGGCGGGCGGTTTGCCGATCCGCGAACTGCTCAAGGACATTCGTCAGACGGTTGAGGATTGTGAAACCTCGTCCAACCCCGATTTGCCGGAAATCGCCGATCGTCTGGCCGAGGCGGCCAATGCACTGGAAGTCGCGGCGAAATGGTTGATGAAGCCGCGTCGCGACCGCGCCGATGCGCTGACCGGTGCGACGGATTTCCTCAAGCTTGCCGGTGATGTCACGGGCGGCTGGCTCCTCGCAATTGGAGCCGTCGCAGGCCAGCGTCGCCTTAAAGACGATGAGGGTGATCCTGATTTTGCGGAAGGCCGGATCGACATTGCACGGTTTTACGCCGAGACCGTTCTGGCAGC
The DNA here is from genome assembly GCA_963976265.1 of uncultured Maricaulaceae bacterium. Classification (GTDB taxonomy): domain Bacteria; phylum Pseudomonadota; class Alphaproteobacteria; order Caulobacterales; family Maricaulaceae; genus Hyphobacterium. The sequence goes on along the minus strand of CAXBKM010000169.1, from coordinate 3,391 downwards.
CGCGCCTTCCCTGGTCTCAGCGATACAATTGGGAGCAGATTTTCTGCCCGAAGATGAAGCGCTGGCGTCGAGCTGATCCAACCTAAAACAGAAAGCTGGCCGGGTTTGGATGGGCGCGGCCATCCACCAGGCGCATCAGGCCAATGGCGACGCGAATCACGACCCAGAAGCTCAGCAGGAACCAGATCAACAAGCTGAGCGGGATCAGGACAATCGTGAAAAAGCCGATAAGCGCGATAACAAAGAGCGCCAGCGCATAGAGCACGGTACGAATCTGGAACTCATAATGTGAAGCCAGCCAGGCCGGTGCACTATCCTTGCGCAGATAGGCGATGATCGCACCGATTAACATGGAAATACCGTTGGCCGGACCGACAAGGTAAAGCACATAGACGATAGCAACGATTATGCGGTCGTTTTTCGGATCACCATCCGAATCAATAATTTCGCCACTTGCCATCAGTGCAGTTCCTTTCTTGTGTTCTTAATCATCGCATAACACCATGCATGAGCTTTTAGATTGGGGCCAGCCTGTTGGACCAGCAAAATTCGAATTCCCAACTTGCGTATGCGCTGTCCGGCGGCGGGTTGATTTCTCTGGTTGGACTTGTCGCCCTCAATCGTATTTTTGGAATTGAGCTTGCCATGCCATGGGCCTTGCTGGCCGTGGCCCCGCCAACGCTGGCTGCAGCCGGGATCAGTTTGCTGTTTCATCGCGCTGCGCTGGACCGCGTTGTTTTTGATGGATCGTCAATGCCAGATGAAAAGGATGAATCTCCATGATCGTATCAATGGGCGACCATGTTCCGGGCCGCGAGATTTCGCAAACGGTGGGAATTGTTCGTGGCAGTATTGTCAGGGCGCGCTTCGTCGGGCGCGATTTTATCGCGGGCTTGCGCAATCTCGTCGGCGGCGAAGTGACGGAATATACCCAGCTTCTCGAGGAAGCCCGACAGCAGGCATACGACAGAATGGTCACAGATGCCGAAAAAATGGGCGCTGACGCCATTCTGACCTTCCGCTTTTCGACCTCGGCGATTATGGAAGGAACTTCAGAGATTTTGGCCTATGGAACCGCGGTAAAATTGAAATGAAATCAATATTTAAACGGTTTGCCGACAATGCGGCGGGCGAAATTTCCGAAACGCTTCGTTTCATTGCAGGCGTCGCCGGTGTGTGGTTTTTCATCGTCACACTGATTTTTGCCCCCTTCCATATTCCATCCGAAAGCATGCAGCCTTCGCTGGAGGTCGGCGACCGTGTCCTGGTGTCCAAATGGGCCTATGGCTATTCGCGCCACTCATTGCCGCTTGGGATTGGTTATTATTTGCCCAGCAGCTGGAATGCGCGGATTTTGGGCCGTACGCCGGAACGTGGTGATGTTGTTGTGTTTCGGGTTCCTGAATCGCGCCGCAATCTGATCAAGCGGGTCATCGGCCTGCCCGGTGACATCATCACATACCGTGATGGTCGCCTCTATGTGAATGGCGAACTGGTCCATCGCGAACCTATCGAAAGCCGGGTTTATCGCGCGCATCGCGGTCCTACCGTCGAGGTCATGGCGTTCGAGGAAACCCTGCCCGGCGGTTTTGAACACGTTGTGTACGAACACACCGACAATGGCAGCGCGGACAATGCTGGCCCATACCGCGTCCCGGCAGGTCATGCCTTCGTCATGGGCGACAACCGCGACAGCTCAACTGACAGCCGCTTTTCACCGGCCAGGGGCGGGCCGGGTTATGTGCGCCTGTCGGAAATTGTCGGGCGCGCCGAAACCGTGATGTTCACCTTCAAGCGGTGCCGCGACGAAGAGGGTTTTTATTGCCCGACAGGTCGGGTGTGGCGCGGACTGTAACTTCGCCCTAGTTTACCCTTCGAACACATCTCAAGGGGAGTCGCGGCCATGTCGCTGAACGGAAAAACAATTTTCATTACCGGTGCCAGCCGGGGCATTGGCCTGGCGATTGCCGTGCGCTGCGCGCGCGACGGGGCCAATATCGTCATTGCCGCGAAAACCGATCAACCCCATCCCAAACTAGAGGGTACGATCTATACCGCCGCCGAGGCCGTCGAAGCGGCGGGTGGAAAAGCATTGCCCATTGTTTGCGATATTCGCGACGAAGCGTCGGTCGAGGCGGCCATCGCCAAAACCATTGCGACCTTTGGCGGCATAGACGCGGTGGTCAATAACGCCTCGGCGATCTTCCCCATGGGCACTGCCGATACACCGATGAAGCGCTGGGACTTAATGCATCAGGTCAATGCGCGCGGGACCTATCTGGTGACCCAGAAATGCCTGCCGCATCTGATGAAGGCAGACAATCCGCACATCCTCGCATTGTCGCCACCGCTGGATATGCAGACCAAATGGTTTGCCCCGCATGTCGCCTATACCAGCGCGAAATTCGGCATGAGCCTGTGCATTCTGGGCTGGGCCGGCGAGTTCAAGGGCAAGATCGCCGCCAATGCGATCTGGCCACGTACCGCCGTGGCGACTGCTGCGATCTCCAACATATTGGTCAATGAAGAAGCGCTCAAACAATGTCGCAAGCCGGAAATACTGGCGGATACAGCCTACCGGGTTCTGACCAAGCCGGCGGCAGACTTCACTGGCAATTTCCTGATCGATGACACATTCCTGGTTTCCGAAGGCGTTACCGATCTCGACCAGTACAGCTATGAGGCGGGCATCGAATTGCTCCCCGATTTCTTCGTACCGGAAGAGCCGCCTGCTCCCGAAGGCGTAAAAATCATGGATATCCAGCTGGGCCATTAGGCATGGCAGTTGAAAAAAAGTGATTTGCGTTTTTCGCAGAATTCGCATCATAGGCAGCAGAGCGTCGCACTCCGGCGGTTAGCCCCGTCTTGTCTGCTCGACTGCGTCGACGCGCAGTTGTTAAAGGCATGAAAATCCAATGCTTCTTATAGACACTTCGGTGGGTCCCAGCGCGATTGAGGGTATGGGCGTCTTCACACGCAAACCTGTCAGAGCTGGCACCTGCGTCTGGACTCTCAATCCGATGTTTGACCGTCTGATCAGCGAAGACGACTACCAGTCCGCGATCAAACCGGTTCGCGATTTCATTGAGCGCTATGCCTATTTTGACAAGGGTCTGGGCGCGTATCTGCTCGACGGCGATCATTCGCGCTTTTTGAACCATTCCGATACCGCCTCGATTCATTTCGGAGACGATGGCGACGGCTATGCCATTCGCGATATCGCTGCAGGTGAAGAACTGACCTGCAATTACAATGATTTTATGGGCGAGAGCACGATCTCGGCGCATCACCAGATGGCCGCCCGCCCGTCGGCGACCGTGGTTTCATTGCGCTAGGCTTGCCTTTCCCGGCCCGGCGCGCTGATCTGTCATCTCGTCGGATCGTCGTGGAC
>CAXBKM010000168.1:0-4946 GCA_963976265.1 uncultured Maricaulaceae bacterium | reverse complement strand
GTAACAGAACATCCCGGCCAAGCGGAAGCGCGGAGCCGAGATCTCCAGGCCAGAGGTCCATGTTCATGGTCCCGGATCGGCTTTGCCGTCCGGGATGACAAGCCTGTTTGATTATTGATCTGAATACCAGGCTAACGCCCCGCGCGCACCAGTGTTCCCGGTCTGGCATCGGTAATGGTGTCATTTTCGACAACAGGTACACCCGACACGAGTGTGGCGCGATAGCCTTTCGCTTTTTGCAATAGACGGCGCCCCCCGGCCGGAAGATCGCTGACCATATAGGGCGGCAATACGTTCAGATTGTCATAGTCGATGACATTGATATCGGCCTTCATGCCAACCTTAATCCGTCCGCGATCGGTTAGAGACAGGAAATCGGCGGTATCGGCTGTCAGCATCTGGACGGCCCGAGGAAGGGAAATCCGTTCCCCACGCTGGCGGTCGCGGGTCCAGTATCCCAACAGATAGGTCGGCAGGGAGGCATCGCAGATCGTTCCGACATGCGCGCCGCCATCGCCCAACCCCTGCAGGGGTTGGGGATGGGTCATCATCTTGAAGACATTGTCATAATTGCCTTCGGTATAATTGTAGATCGGGAAATAAATCAGTTCCTGGCCGTCACGTTCCAGCAATGTGTCATAGAGCTTTTCCATCAGCGGAACGCCGTCGCGTTCGGCCTGCGCGGCCAGCGCGTTCTCCAGCGGCTGTTCGTAATCAGGATTATCGCCGAGCCTGAACAGCTTGGTGGCGACAAAATCAATATGCTCCATCAACAGATCGGCGAGCGGCGGCACGGACGAGCCCGGACCGGACAGCTTGTCGGTTTTTTCGGAAAGAATCTTGGCCTTGAATTCGGGTGTCTTCATGATCGCGACACGCTCTTCAAAGGGCAGATGCGCGATTTCTTTGTAGCTGGGATAGCCCATGAAAAAATGGAAGGTGCATTGCAGACCCAGAAAGACGCCAATACCACGCGGAGCCGTCTGAACGCGCATGTCCACGCCTTCGGTTTTGATCGTTTCGGCCTTTTCCAGAATGCGGACCCACTGGTCGGGCGCAAAATCCCGCTGCATTAGCGAAACCGAGAAGGGACGTCCGCCCGCGGCCTTGGCATATTGCTCCAGGACCGACCATTCGGCCTCAAACCGGTCGCCATCGCGCTCCAGATCAAAGTCACTGACAGCCTGCACGACGCCATAATCAAGCCCTTCAAAGGCCGACGCGATCCCGGTCAGCTCGCGCGCTGTAGCTTCGGACGATGGTGTAAAATCACCGTCAGCGGTTTTATGGACATCGCTGCGCCCGGTTGAGAAACCGATGGCGCCCGCCTCAACGGCAGCGCGGACCAGATCGCGCATTTTTTTGATGTCCGCATCGCTCGCGTCTTCTTCAGCGATGGCCCGGTCCCCCATCACATAAACGCGCAGCGGATCATGGCCGATATGGACGGCGACATCGATGGTGCGGTTCTGGGATTCAAGTGCATCGAGATAATCGGGGAAGCTCTCCCAATTCCATTTCAGACCTTCGGCGAGCGCCGTGCCCGGAATATCCTCAACACCCTCCATCAGCTTGATCAGGCGGTCGTGATCGGTCTCTTTGACTGGCGCAAAGCCGACACCGCAATTGCCCATAATCGTTGTGGTGACGCCGTGGCAGACAGAAGGCTCCATGACATCATCCCATGTCGCCTGGCCGTCATAGTGGGAATGCAAATCGATAAAGCCGGGCGTGATGATACAGCCGTCGGCGCTGATCTCTCGTTTCGCTTCCCCGGAACACGCGCCGATCTCGACGATCACACCATCACGGATCGCCAAATCGGCACTTTGCCCGTCGCCGCCATCCCCATCGAAAATCATTCCACCGGTGATTTTTAGATCATAGGTCATGGCGGTGTTCCTTTTGGCTGTGTGAGACGATCATAAGTACGAAATCCGGTCGCGAGAACCGATCCGGCTATCAGATGCCAGATCGCCCAAACCGCTGTGATGGCCGCGGCTCCTCCGAGTCCGTGAAACTGGCTGAGCAGAATAACGAGACCGAGCCCGGCATTCTGGATGCCAATTTCGAATGTCAACGCGCGGCGTGATGGCGCGTCGATCCGTAGTAACCGCCCCGATGCTGCGCCGAGGCCGAACGCAGCAGCATTGTGCAGGATAGCGACGGGCAGAACGATCGCGCCGGTCGCGACCAACAAGGCCCAGTTTCCGTAAAGACCCAGCACGACCAGTGTCGCCAATGCGGCCAGCGAGATTGCGTAGAAAACCGGCTGAATGCGCGTGGCGATTTTCGGAACGACATGGGCGAGGCCCATACCGATGACAAGCGGGACCGCCATGACGATGGCGACTTGGAAAATGAAGGGTCCAGCCTCAATGTTGATTTGGTTCAACAATTCTGCGGTGGGCGGATAAAGCCCCGCCCAGAAGAGGATGGAAATCGGCGTGACGATAAAGGCGAGCGCGCTCGACAGGGCCGTCAACGAGACTGACAACGCGGCATTGCCTTTGGCGGCCAGGACAAACAAATTCGAGACATTGCCACCCGGGCAACAGGCCACAACGATCATGCCCAGTGCAATCGATGGCGTGGGTGCGATTAATGTGGCGAGGCCAAGAGACATGAGCGGGAGGGCAATGATCTGAACCGCGGCCCCGCCAACGAACATTTTGGGCGCCGAGAGCAGGAAGGCGAAGTCGGAAACCTTCAAGGTCAGAGCGACCGAGAACATCATGATTGCGAGCACACCCGACAGGGCGAGCTGGGTCGCCGGGTTGAGCGACACCATCGTGGCATCAAGTGTCGTGGCGTCGATCATGACATCTCATAGCGATCAACAGGTGACGACCACCCGTTTTCCAGCGTAAAGTGAACACGGTTCACCAGTCGGGGGGAAGTCCTTGTTTTCTAGATTTGCGACAATTGCTGCGGTTTCTGTGTCACTCGCCGCGTGCGGCGGCAATGAAGGCCGCGATGTTTCTGATGCTGATCGCGACTATGCATCGGTATTGATGGAGGCATTGATCGATGCCCAGCCCGGCGATGTGATCGAAATTCCGGCCGGCACATTTGTGTTCGACCGCTCGCTGTCCCTGACTGTGGATGGCGTCACGATTCGCGGCGCAGGCATGGATGAGACGATATTGTCCTTTGCCGACCAGGTCTCCGGCGCGGAAGGCCTGCTTGTCACGGCCAGTGATTTCACGATTGAGGATCTGGCCATCGAAGACACGCAGGGCGATGCGCTGAAGGTCAATGAAGGTGAGAATATCATCATTCGCCGCGTTCGTACCGAATGGACGAATGGTGCCGATACCGACAATGGCGCCTATGGCATTTACCCGGTCCAGACCGTCAATGTGCTGATTGAGGGCTCTGTCGCAATCGGGGCTTCGGATGCCGGCATTTATGTCGGCCAGTCGCGCAATGTCATCGTTCGCGATAATCGTGCGGAGTATAATGTTGCAGGTATCGAGGTTGAAAACACAATTGGCGCAGATGTTTACGGTAATGTCGCGACAAATAATACGGGCGGTATTCTGGTCTTCAACATGCCGAATTTGCCTCAGCCCGGCTATCAGACACGCGTCTATAACAACCGTGTTTTTGACAATAATACAGGAAATTTTGGCCATCCCGGCACACCGGTGGCCAGCGTGCCGGCGGGTTCGGGTATTGTTGTGAATTCCAACGATCAGGTCGAGATTTTCGACAATGAAATCGCCGATCACCGTACCGCGAACATCATTATCTCCAGCGTCCATTCAACGGGTTACTCTGATCTCGGCACTCAGGAAAATTTCGACCCCTATCCAGAAAGCATTTTGATCACCGGCAATACGCTCGGCGAGGGCGGCGGAAACCCGGACCATCTGGAGCTTCAGGCCTTACGGATCATGATGTTCGGCGTAACCGGCAATATCCCCGACGTGTTGTGGGATGGTTATGTCGATGCGGACAAGATGGTTGACGGCGCATTGCCGGACAATTTGCGGATTTGTATCGATAATGGCGATGCCCAAATGCTCGATGTGGACTTTCCAAATGGCAACGAGGATCCGCGTCTGGTCGAAGACACGGCTTGCTCACTGGATCGCTTGCCTGAAATCACGCTGCCCTTCTAGCTGATGATCCGCTCCTGCCTGTTCCTGATTATCGGAATGACGCTCGCCGCCTGCGGGCGTGAGGCCGCGACACCGGTCTTTCACGGCGCTGACAATCCTGCGCTGTTGAGCGAATGGGGTGTTGTGACGTCAACCGGGGCAGAGCTCGTCCTGAGCGAGGGTGTCACGCCCTATGATCTCAACACGCCGCTGTTTACCGATCATGCCGGAAAGCTGCGCACGATCTGGATGCCGGAAGGTGCGAGCGCGAATTATGGCGATACAAATGTGTTTGATTTCCCGGTCGGGACCATCATCTCCAAGACGTTTTATTATGTGCGCGGGGACGACGGCTCACTCATGCGCGGTGATGAAGGTCAGTCCGTGTATTCAGGTTTGGGCGGGCTGGACCTGACCCGTGCCCGGATGATTGAAACGCGATTGCTTGTTCGCCGTGCCGATGGCTGGGCGGCTTTGCCCTATGTCTGGAATGACGAACAAACCGAGGCGCGCCTGATGCGCACCGGTGATCTGCAACAGCTCACGGTCACAAGCCTGTCAGGCGATAGCGATGCGATCAATTATTTCGTGCCCAATGTGAACCAGTGTGCGGGCTGTCACGCCACCAATAACACGACCCGTGCGATTCAGCCGATTGGTCCGGCTGCGCGGCACCTTAATCGCGATTACGACTATCCCGATGGCTCACAAAACCAGCTCGAACACCTGATTGCGGCGGGCTATCTGACCGGGGCACCTCAAAGTGCAGACGCGCCGCAGGCGGCGGTCTGGACCGATTTGAATGCGCCGATTGGTGATCGCGCGCGCGCCTGGCTCGAT
>CAXBKM010000167.1:0-4991 GCA_963976265.1 uncultured Maricaulaceae bacterium | reverse complement strand
CGACAATGTCCGCGCCAACAACCGGCCCCCTGATCTGTTGCAGATAACCCAGCGCCTGACGCATGGAGAGCCCGCCGGGTTCCAGATGTGAAACACCAGGAGCAATGGAGGGGTCCAGCGCATCCATGTCAAAGGAAATATATACCGTCTCGCTGGCTTCGATCGGCAATCGGTCTGGCAGGGCTTTCATCTCATAGCACTCCACGCCGAATCGCTCGATCTGGTCGCGCTGATGGGCGTTGGCGGTCCGCACTCCGATCTGGATCAGGCGCGTGGCGAGGCCTTCCTCGAGAATTCGCGAAAACGGACAGGCATGCGACCAGGGTGAGCCGTCAAACCTGTCATAGAGGTCAGGATGTGCATCAAAGTGAAGGATGACGGGCTGGATGTCTCTGGCGGCAAAAGCCCTGAGTGCGGGCAGGCTGACAGAATGATCTCCGCCGATCAGCAGGGGTTTGGACCTCGCCGCCAACACGGCGTCGATACCGGATTGAATGGCCGGAAAATCGGTGTCACCTGCGGCATTCGACAGGGGCAGATCCGGTAGAAAATCCAGCAGGCCCGGCGCACTCAGATCGAGCCCGGCCTCCGACGTCATATTCGTGTATCCGGCGTCCATTTCCTGGCGCAGGTGACCGGGCGCCTTCGCGGCCCCACGCCTGTGTGATGAGTTGGCATCAAGCGGCGCACCCAGGAGTGTGACACGAGGCCTGCTCAAGGTTTGTCGACCCGTCTACGGCGCCGACGGCCAATCATTCGACCGACCCAGGGCACAAGAAGCGCGACGCCTGCAATCGATGAGATTAACGCCAGCAGGCTCGACCCGATCAGCCACCAGGTATTGAAATTTTCCCGGTCACCGAAATTCATGATGTGCAACGCCCAGAAGAAATCGAAAATCCGCCACTCATTATTGCGCCGGGCCGTAACCGCTCCTGATTGCGTCGAGACATAAAGTCGCGTGCCATCGCCATCATCTATCGAGATCCGCCAGGCCGGGCCCGATCGACGATACTCCCAGCTCGGTTCTGCAAAAAACTCGACAGCCGCCACATTGAAATCGCCGAGATAATCGGCCTCAGCGACCGCGATGGCGGTGTCCTCGTCTATCGGCGAGAGCAATTGGCCGGTCCGGCCATCGACCAGCGCGGGACCATTGGGCGTGGTAAATTCATAGACGACGCGGTCCAGCCAAGGGCGCAATGTCGCGCCAGAGACGGCCAGTCCTGCACGTTCGGCTGCGTCTCCGGGGGCCAAGACATCGGTCATGTCCACATTGTGCGATGTCGGTGCGCGGTGATGATCGCCATGCACACGGGTCAACGGGATCACGCTCATCGCGACGCCACCGGCGACCCACAGCATGATCATCGTGCCAATGACCAGGGCGGTCCATTTATGTATCCAGATCAGCCAACGGACAAAGACCATGATCAGTCCTCGGCTTCCGGTTCAGCGGCAATAATTTCCAGCCCGTCCGGACCGCGTCGTGCGGTAATCATCAATGCTGCACCGGGTTCAAACAGGTCAAAATCGACATCATCCACAATGGTAAATTGCATCACCATGGCGGGCATGCCGAGCTCGACCAGAGGCTCGTGACGAACCATTGCCGTGCGGGCCTCGACATCGATTGTACGCACATCCGCGGCGACGGTTGACGTGATCTCGGTTTCGGAATGCACATGATCGCTCCCGTCAGGGTGATCATGATCAATCGCGCCAAGCGCGAGCGTGGAAGCCAAAAGAAAAACAAGCATGGATTATCCCTACAATTGTATACCGTCGCGCGCCAATTCGTCATCGCGGGCAAGGCGCGCCTGGTCATCTTCCGGTGATTGATACCAGCCCGGATCGTCGGACCCCGTCAATGCTTCGCGCACTTTCAGGATCGTGAACATGCCGCCCATCGTAATATAGCCAAGCGGCCCGCGCGCGCCGACCATGGGTATCGCATTATCCGGTACATCCATATGCCCCATGCCGATATGCGCGCCCATTTCGCCCATCCCGTCATGTCCCATGGTCATGTAGCTGGGCAGAACAGCGCCAACAGCGCGGTCGATCCGGCGCGCATTGACGCCTGTCATGTTGGGCAATTCATGACCCATCTGGTTCATGACATGATGTGTCATGTGGCAATGCATGGCCCAATCACCCGGATTGTCCGCAATGAATTCGATCGTGCGGGTCGAGCCGGTCGGCACAAGAACCGTCGTATCGGCATGCTGGGCTGAAGCCGGAATTTCGCCGCCATCGGTTTCAATGGTTCGAAATGCATAGCCGTGAAGATGGATAGGGTGATGGTCCATGGCCGATAGGTTGCCGAAGCGGATACGGACCCGATCACCACGCTGGGCGATCAAGGGTGATGTACCTGGATAGCATCGCGCATTCATGGTCAGAATGTTGAAATCCGACATGGCGTTGGGGTCTGGCCGGGATGCACCTGCGGGTAGCGACCATTCTGACAACATGATCGCATAGTCCCGATCCGGTCTGGGGCTGCGCGGACGGCGTGGGTGAACCACAATCATGCCCATCAAACCCAGCGCCATCTGGGTCATTTCGTCGTGATGGGAATGATACATGAAGGTGCCGTGCTGCACGAAACGCCATTCATAAACGAAGGTTTCGCCCGGATTGATCGAGTGCTGTGACAATCCGCCAACGCCGTCCATGCCCGATGGCAGAATCACGCCATGCCAGTGGACAGTCGTTGGCGCGGGCAGGCGATTGGTCACATAGATGCGAACGACATCGCCTTCGACAGCCTCGATCGTCGGACCATGCGTGCGGCCATTATAGCCCCAGGTTGTCGCATTCAGGCCGGGCGCAAATTCATGCGCGACTTCCTCGGCGACCAGATGAAAAACCTTGACGCCGTTCACAATTCTGTACGGCAGGGTGACACCATCGGGTGTTGCAACGGGGCGATAATCCCGGCCTGCCACGCCCGGTGACAGGCTTTCATTGCGACCCGTTGTGCGCGCATAGGCCGGCCAGGCTGTTGTCTGGGCGCTAGCGGTTCCCGATAGCAATGGTGCTGCGGCAAGGCCTGTGGCACCGGCAAGCAGGGCATTTCGACGCGATAATTTCATCGTCAGTGTCCTTCCGGCCGAGACATTGCCGTACCATCAGCGGCAGCTCGCAATTCAATGGTCTGGGGCGAGCCGCCCTGCATCAGGGAAAGAACGGCGATTCTGGCCTGGTGATACCGGGTCATGGCATCGACATAGGCGCGCCCGGCCGCGACCTGCTGGTCAAACGCATCAAGCAATCCGTATACCCCGACCTGCATCGCATTATACTGCGCCAGTGTTGCGTCAAGCGCCTGGGTCGTGGCCGGGACATAGTCATTGCGCATGAAGGCCGCGCGTTCCTCTGCCCAGCGCATCTCGGCAAACTGGACCAGCAGGGCTGTGCGAATTTCTGCTTCCAAAGCGATCACCCTGTCTGCCGCCTGCCGTGCCCGGATTTGCGCAGCGGCGCGCGCCGGATGACCCAGACCAAAGAGCGGAATATCAAAATGCGCAGACAGGCCGGTTTCTGTGTCGCCATTTTCCCGGTCAAAGGTGGCCCCCAATTCGGCCCCGCCCGGCAGGCTGTCGAGACTGGCATAGCCCGCAGCCTGCGCGGCGGCTTCCGCATCACGGCGGGCGGAGGCCAGGAGAAGACTGTTGGTAAACGCCTGCTCGACGGCCGCATCGAATGCGTCATCGTCCAGCGTGGGCAGAGGATCGGGTAGACGATCCGGTAATTGCGCAGCGCCCGCCATAATCTCGAACAGGACCATCTCGGCGCGAAAGCGGTCCTGCACGGCATCATCGCGCGCGGCCTGCGCCGACAATGTCATGACTCGTTGTCGGGCCAGATCGAGACCAGGGGCATTGCCGGCCGCATCGATTTCCTCAGCGACCACCAGAGCGGCATTCGCTGACAACATGGCACGCTCGGCCAGGCTGGCTCGCTCGCGAGCGGCCACGGCGTCTACCCAGGCCAAACGCGCTGTACTTGCAAAGTCGATCACATCCAGAACGGCACGCGATTGCGCCGCATCATAGCGCGCCCGTGCTTCGGCCCGCCGCCATGGATAGCCCAGCAAGGCGGTCAGGGGCACGCGCAGGTCGGCGTCGAGAATCGCGCCCATGCCATCAGGGTTGAACCAGGTGAGTTCCGCAACCGGGTTGGGCGGCAAAACGGCCTGCGCCCATTCAGCCCTTGCCAGACCGACATCGCCGAGCCGCGCGCGCAAGGCTGGATTGCGCGACAGGGCCAGTATCGCGGCGCCGTCCTGCGTGATGACGTCGTCTGTGGCAGGCAGAATTTCGTTCGCCGGGGCAATCGCATTGTCATACTGTGCCGCCGAATTGCGCGCTGTTTCGGCTTCCAGGGCCCCATCCACGCTGACGCATCCGGCCATTAGCACGCTGGTTATCAGGGCGGCGAGGCGAAGACTTGTGATCATGGATGAAAGCGCTAACATACCCCCCTAGGGTATTCAAGCGAGTCCATGTTCGATGACACATCCAGACAGGCGGGCCAGTATTAAACGTCTTAAGCGTATTGAGGGTCAGGTGCGTGGTTTGACGCGCATGCTGGAAGAGGACCGCTATTGTATCGACGTCCTGACCCAGCTCAGTGCTGTGAAGGCGGCCCTGTCGGGTGTCGAGCGCGAAGTCTTGAAGGATCATGCCGGGCATTGCGTTGAGAACGCCATTGGCAGCGGGAATCCGGATGCCCAGCGCGAGAAATTCACCGAGCTGGTTGATCTGGTTTTGCGCCGTCCGGTCTAGGTGCAGCGCCGCGCCGCGTGCGCTTGCCTTTACCCGCACATGCGCGTATGACGCGCGCTCTTAAAAATTCGCTCGGTTCAGGCTCAACGACATGCCTGCCGGGTTAGATACGCAGGAGGCGCCGATCATGCCTCCCCAACAAGGAGCGGAAAATGTCGAAGATGAAGACCAAGAGCGGCGCCAAAAAGCGCTTCA
>CAXBKM010000166.1:0-5004 GCA_963976265.1 uncultured Maricaulaceae bacterium | reverse complement strand
TTTGGTTTCTGCCGTGCCAAAGGATTTTGAAACGACGAAGACAAGCGTTTCTTCCGGATCGAGATCGGCGCTCACGCGTTGAAAGTTCTCAGGATCCGGACTGGCCAGAAATCGAACCGAAATCGGCACATTGTGAGGTTTGAGCGCCTTGTAAACCAGTCGCGGTCCCAAATCAGAACCGCCGATCCCAATATGCAATATGGTTTTGAACCGCTTGCCCGTGCTGCCGCGGCGCGTGCCAGACCGGACTGCGTCTGCGAACGCACACGCGCGGTCCATCTCGGCCATGGCGAGATTGAGCGCCTCTTTGTCGGAACCGGCACCGCGCAGCGCCATGTGCGACGCGGCCCGATCTTCCGTCACATTGAGCCTTGCCCCGCTTGCCAGTGCAGCAATGGCTTCCGGAACATGACTGGCCTCAGCAAATCCTACAAGCGCGTCGAGAGCCGCGCTGGAAATCGCCTGCTTGGAGGCATCAAGCGAAAGTCCGCCGGCCTCAAAAACGAACTGGTCCAGACGGTCGGGCTCAGCAGCGAAAAAATCGCGCGCATCGTGTTCATTAAAATTGGCAGCGCATTTTTTGAGCGCGTCAAAGGCTTGTTCACGAGATTGGGCCATATTGAACCGTCCATGGGTTGCGCCTTCGCGCTTAGCGCTTGTGGAGAAAACGATCAAGCGGCCCCGATATTGCGTCGCGATGTACGGGGGACGCGGAATACGGGAATATGCCAATGCGGACCTTGCTTTCATTGATCGCGACGCTTGTCATCACCGCGCCGGTTTTTGCTGGCCCCGGTCATGACTTGGCAGCTTCTGCCGAACTTTTGCGGGTTGAAGCCCAAGCGCGCGCAGACACGTTTGCAAGCATGCCCGGCGCGACTTTGGATCCCATTGCGAGCGATGATGTTTTTCTGGTTGAGGTCGCCGATTTCGCGATCGCGTCTGCGCGACTCTCCCTTGATATTGAAAATGCGGGCGGCCCACAGGATTTACGGTGTATTTTCCGGGGCATGGCAGGCGATGCAGAAGCCCGCATGGTCGACCTTGAAACCGAGCAAAGCGGCGCTGATCTCGCGCGGGTCTATCGTGAATATGTACGGTTGTTTACGCAAGCCAGCCAAATTGGTCCTCTGGCCGATGACCCGGATGTCGAAGAATTCCACGGCGTTCTTCCCATCTGCCCGATCGAAGATCTCAATTAATTCCCGGCCGCGTTTTCGAGCGCTTCGATGACCAAGTCATTGGACAATATAGCCGGCAGAATAACAGCCTCGCCACCATCAGCCGGATACACGACATAAAGCGGCACACCCGCAGCCCCATAGCCACGAATGGCATGGGCAATCGTGTCGTCGCGATTGGTCCAGTCCGCCACAAGAAACTCAACATTATGGTCCTCAAAGGCTTGCTGTACGCGACTATTGGCGAGTGTCGTCTGCTTGTTGAACTGGCAAGTGACACACCATGCTGCGGTGAAATCGATAAAGATGGCGCGGTTCTCGGCGCGCAAGGCCGCCACACGCTGTGGGGACCAGGCTTCTGCCGTGAGGTCTGTTGTCCGTGTTGATTGCGACACGCTGTAAACGGCAAAGGCGATGAGCGCCGCTGCTGTAAATGTTGTCAGGCGTGCGAGGCGCCCATCAATCCGGAGCGTCCAGACCAGAAAACCCAGCAAAAGAATGGCACCAAGCAGCCACAACAAGCCCGCCGAGCCGGTTTGTATGGACGCCACCCAGACAAGCCATACGGCTGCCCCGAACATGGGAAAGGCCAAAAATTGCTTGAAACGGTCCATCCAGACGCCGGGTTTGGGCAAATAGCGCAGCAAAGCCGGAAAGAAGCTGAGTGCCACATAGGGCGCCGCTAGACCCAATCCCATCATCGCCGATACCGCGATCATCACCGGCGCGGGCTGCACGAGCGCTATACTGAGCGCGCCGGCAGCAAACGGACCGATACAGGGCGCGGCAACCACAACGGCTAGCAAACCCGTCATAAAGGCACCGGCATCGCCGTCCAGATTGGCCCACTTGCCACCCACCGATTGCAGGCTCGTGCCAATTTCAAAGGCACCGAGCAGGTTGAGTCCGATCCCCGCAAACAGGAGCGCCAGCAAGCTGACCATAATCGGCGACTGAAGTTGAAAGCCCCAGCCAATCGGCTGTCCGAGCGCCTTGAGCGCGACGAGCATCACCGCCAGACCGACAAAGGTCGTCAAAACGCCGGCCAGAAAGACAAGACCATGGCGCTTCAGGACGCCGGGCTCAGAGTGCGCGCGTTCGACAAAGCCGAGCGCCTTGATGGACAGAACCGGGAAAACGCATGGCATTAAATTGAGAATGAGCCCGCCCAAAAAGGCCAGTACGAGCGAGAGCAAGAATGTCCCAAGAACAAAGGGAACAGGCGTCGTTGAGACAAAAGCCGTTTCATCCGGGCGGAATAACGTCTGGCCAGGGGTTGGCGTTATTTCGATCGCCTGGCGGATCCAACGCCCGTCGATACGTGCGTCGAAAGTGAGTGCGCCTGCGGACGATTGTATTGAAGACCGCGAGGTCGCCGGGCTTAATCGAAAAGCGAGCCCGTCTGCCGTCGCAACGAATTCCTGTTCTGCGGAATGGTTCAGCAAATCGCCATCGAAGGGATAAAAATATGCATCACGGATGGAGTCGCCGTCTGGCAACTCACCCTGAAGCGTCAATAAAAAGCCAAACTGGTCTTCGGAAATACCCGCAGAAATGCCCGTTGCCGCCTGTGGCGATTGATCGAGCGCCCGATTGATCAGCGCTGTTCCACGCCGATTGGTTTCGGCCTCTGGTCCAACTGTGATGTAGGCTTCAAGTTCAGCGGATTCCGGAATGCAGATTTCTTCGCAGACGAGCCATGTCACCGAGGCATAAAGCGTATGAAAACCGGGTGCTGCATCGGCTGAAGCCGTGCTTTCGACCGGATGAACAACCTCATAGGCATAGCCATAATTGGTCAGCGGGCCGAATGGGAATGTGTCCGGGGCTGGCCAAATGATGTCGCCCGCCGCAAATCCCGCCGGCAACGTCCAGTCAATGCGTGTCGGCTCCCCGGAATCGCCGGAATTGCGCCAATAGGTGTGCCAACCATCGGGAATTTCGAGTTGCAGGCCGACGTAGAAACTTTGCCCCGGTGTGACCGTGTCGTGGTCCGAAACCAACGCCGCTGTCACCATTGTGCCGTCCTCGCCCTGTGAGGGCAGATCCCATTGCGCGGCAGCCGGAGCGCTCAGCAACGAAATCAGAAAAGCAAAAAAGCGAACAGGCAGCATCATTCAAGTCCTGAAAAAACCATGACGGGTTCGGAGATATAGCCTTGCCGCTGAGAAGTCGAATACACCTCGCGCAGACGTGATATGAAAAACGCCGGCACGACATGCGCACCGGCGTTCAACAAAACTCGGACGATGACCAAATGGCCTACTTTTTGGTCTTCTTTTTGGCCTTCGCTTCGGCTGCGATCTGCTCGCCCGCAGCGCGCTGAATGATGCGGTCCCAGCGGCCCAGTGAGATGATATGGGCGTAGATTGCAGCCATGTAGCCGTTGGCGGTAAACTCCACCAATGTCTCAACAGGCAATTCACGAAGCGCAGAATCCTTGACGCCATAATATTCAGCGATTTTGACCTTCTTGTCCGGCGTCTGCTTGTCGGCCACTGAAATGTCTTTCAGTTCCAGAAGGTTCAATTCAGTCAGACGCTTCACAAAGTCTTCGGTCGCACGGCTATCAGCCTCAAACGCACTGACATAATCAATGGCCTGCTGCGTAATTTCAGTCGGCTCACCCTCATCATCAAAGAAGGCATGTTCCGGATTTTTGTCCGTGACGACTTCAGCGGAAAAATCCACACAGAAGGTCGAAGGTTGATCCGGGCCATTTTGTGCGCTGACGAACGGATATCGGCGCACGAAGGCGGGGATCATGTGCTCAACGTCAAATGTGCCGTCTTCCTTGACGAAAACATTCTGGCCTGCATGCAGGCCCATGACGATGACGGGCATGCGCTGGTCGCCAACGAACACAACCGGGAAGCTGCCCGCGGCGAACGCAAACTCGCCCACAACAGCCGGCACAAAATGCGCCTCTTTCAAAAAGTTATACGGCTTTTTCGGCGTTCTAAGGCCAAACTTTTTGTGCTGCTGACGATTCAGCGGCTCAGGATTGTTATAGAGTGGTACATTACCAGTCAGACGCGGTTCTTCCGGCGTGGTGTCGGCCATATCGGGCACCCCCAAATTTCAAGACGGCGCTTGATACCGCATGACCTTCCGAGCCACAACGTGTTGCTGCACATCAGATTGCGAAGCCAAGAACAAGACAGGCCCCGACTGGCCAATTCAGCCGGGCCCTGATCCAAATTTGTCAAACGGGCCTAGAAGCGACGACCAAAACCCACGCCAAATACCCAAGGGTCAATATCAACGTCAGCCTGAATCGTTCCATTCACCGTGACATCGGTATTGATGGTGATCCGTTTCACATCGACATTAAAGAACCACGTTTCGTTTATGTCGATATCGACGCCCGCCTGAGCCGCGAAGCCAAAACTGTCATCATAATCGATGGAAGTTGCGATGGAGCCAGCGGCTGTTTCTTCATTGAAGAAGTGCGTGAAGTTCACACCCGCGCCCACATATGGGCGCACACGCCCATCTGTATTGAAGTGATATTGCAATGTCAGGGTTGGCGGTAGCAGCGTGACTTCACCCAGATCAATATTGCCTGCCGCCGTGCCCACAGCGCTCACATCGTGTGGCGTGACCCCCAAAATCAGCTCCGCAGCCAAATTCGGGGAAAAGAAATAGCTAATATCCAGTTCCGGTACGATGCTGGTGTCAATACTGACATCTCCACCAATCGGAGTGATTGTCGCACTTTCATTGGGTGCCACATTCAACGCGCGAATTCGAAATTGCCAATCGCCCGCTTCCGGCCCGGCATGAGCAGCGCCCGACACAAGCAGGCCCAGCGTTGTGGCGG
>CAXBKM010000165.1:0-5031 GCA_963976265.1 uncultured Maricaulaceae bacterium | reverse complement strand
GAGATGGTCGAGCCCGTCGATTGTCTCATAGGGCGCGGGAACGATCTGCGCCTTGTTCAGGCGGCGTGCCGCAGCCTTGTAGAGTGTTTCAATCGTCAGGGTAGATTTGCCGCCACCTGATACGCCTGTGACGCCGACGAACAGGCCGAGCGGGAATTCGGCGGTTAGGTTTTTGAGATTGTTGCCCGACGCGCCCACAACAGTCAGCGCGCGGCCTTTTTTCGGCTTGCGACGCTTTTGCGGGATTTCGATGCGGCGCTTGCCCGACATGTATTGCCCGGTCAGGCTTTTCGGATTGGCCTCGATTTGCGCCGGTGTACCCTCGGCGACGATTTCGCCGCCATGGACACCCGCGGCAGGGCCCAGATCGACGACATAGTCGGCTGTCGCAATGGCCTCTTCATCGTGTTCGACGACGATAACCGTATTGCCCAGATCGCGCAGGCCGGAGAGCGATTCGAGAAGCCGTGTATTGTCGCGCTGGTGCAGGCCGATGGATGGCTCGTCCAAAACGTAGAGTACGCCGGTCAGGCCAGAACCAATCTGTGAGGCGAGGCGGATGCGCTGGCTTTCACCGCCCGACAGCGTACCGGACGCGCGGTTGAGCGTGAGATATTCCAGGCCCACATCGACCAGGAATTTCAAGCGCTCGCGGATTTCTTTCAGGATACGTTCGGCGATCTGGCGTTCCTTGGCCGAGAAATCCTTTTCCAGATCGTCAAACCATTCAGACGCGGCCCGGATGGCAACTTCGGTGGCCTCTGAAATGTCCTTACCGGCGATCTTGACCGCGAGCGATTCCGGTTTCAGGCGCTTGCCGTCACAGCTTTCGCACGGCTGGGCCGATTGAAAACGGGCGAGATCATCGCGCACCCAGCTGGAATCGGTTTCGCGCCAGCGGCGTTCCAGATTGGGGATGACACCCTCAAACGTCTTGGTGGTTTCGAAGGTACGCAGACCGTCTTCATATTTGAATTTGATCTTCTCTTTTGATCCGTAGAGCACGGTCTTGCGGAACGCTTCTGGCAGATCGCGCCAGGGCTCGAACATCGATGCGCCCGTATGATCGGCCAGTGCCTGCAGCGTTTGCTGGTAGAGTTTTGATGTGGCGCGATTCCAGGGGGCCACGGCACCATCATAGAGCGTCTTGGAGCGGTCCGGGATGACCAGGCCCTCATCAAATTTCAGGCTTTGCCCCAATCCGTCGCAGGATGGACAGGCGCCGAACGGATTGTTGAACGAGAACAGGCGGGGCTCGATCTCCGCAATGGTGAAACCGGAGACCGGACAGGCGAATTTTTCGGAAAACAGCAGGCGTTCAGCGTCCTTTTCACCATCTTTGGTATCGGCGAATTCAGCCATTGCGATGCCTTCGGCCAGACCCAGCGCGGTTTGCAGGGAATCGGCGAGCCGCTGTTCCAGACCTTCGCGGATGACCACGCGGTCTACGACGACATCGATATTGTGCTTGAACTTCTTGTCGAGCGTGGGCGGGTTTTCAAGCTCGTGAAATTCGCCATCGACCTTGACCCGCTGAAAACCCGCTTTCAGCCATTCGGCAAATTCCTTGCGATACTCGCCCTTGCGGCCGCGCACGACAGGCGCGAGCAGGTATAGCCGCGTGCCCGCGTCGAGCGCCATCAGGCGGTCCACCATCTGGCTGACCGTCTGGCTGGTGATGGGCAGGCCGGTAGCCGGGGAATAGGGCACGCCAATGCGCGCCCAGAGCAGGCGCATATAATCGTAAATCTCGGTGACCGTTCCGACCGTTGAGCGCGGGTTTTTCGAGGTGGTTTTTTGCTCAATCGAGATCGCCGGCGACAGGCCTTCAATCGAATCCATATCCGGCTTGCTCATCAATTCCAGGAATTGACGGGCATAGGCCGACAGGCTCTCGACATAGCGTCGCTGGCCCTCGGCATAAATCGTGTCGAAAGCCAGCGACGACTTGCCCGATCCAGACAGGCCGGTGAACACAATCAGCTTGTCACGGGGCAAATCCACCGAGACATTTTTCAGATTGTGCTCGCGCGCACCGCGCACGGATATCGACTTCAGCGGTTCGACCATGGACTTAGCAACTCCGTTGCGCTCATATCGCGTCCGACTCGCGGGCGAATTGACCGGCGGAACATTATGTGAACAAATAGTCTGCGTCTACACACAGACAAGGACAATTAGATGGAGAAGATGGGGATATGGCGGGCAGCGTCAACAAAGGCATCCTGGTGGGCAATCTTGGACGTGATCCGGAGATGCGTCGATTGAATTCGGGCGATCCGGTTGCGAACCTTAGAATCGCGACCTCGGAAAGCTGGCGGGACAAATCGTCGGGCGAGCGCAAGGAAAAAACCGAATGGCATAACGTGGTGATTTTCAATGAAAATCTCTGCAAAGTTGCCGAAAATTACCTGAAAAAAGGGTCCAAGGTCTACATCGAAGGTTCCCTGCAAACGCGCAAGTGGCAGGACCAGCAGGGTAACGACAAATACACCACGGAAATCGTACTGCAAAAATTCCGCGGCGAGCTTCAAATGCTCGACAGTCGTGGTGACGGCGGTGGAAATTATGGTGGCGGCGGCTCTGGCGGCGGATACGAATCCGGCGGACGGTCCTCTGGCGGTTCCGGTGGCAATAATGCGCCGAAAGAAAATTTCCGCAATGACGATCTGGACGACGAAATTCCATTCTAGGTCATGCCTTGGCCGCAATCGGGCGCTTTTTATGCATCCGTGCTGCAAGGCGCGGATGCATCGGCATGGGCTTCGGCCCGGGGTTTGCTAGGATGCAATCTGGTTCGACGGAGACACTGATATGATACGCATGCTGGCTTTGCTGATCGCGACATTGATGACCACGCCCGCCCTGGCGCAGGTCGACGGGACCTACACGCCGACGATCCAGGAGATCACGACACAGGACAATGTCACCAGCTATTTCGTGATGGGCGACGGTGCCTTTGGTGATGCCTTTGCGACGATGGCATCCCTGATTCAGGGATCGCCTGCCTACAACCGGCAGATTGCGGATGATTTGTGGGAGCGGCGTGACCGCAATGCTCCGGTTTTCCTGATGGAAGCGGCACGGCGCTATGCCGATATTGATCCCGATCGGGCCTTGTATGCTTACTTTCTCGGTCGCGCGCGCTCTCTCTATGATGCCATGCGATGTGTCGATTCCACGGCGATGCAGGCTATTCCGCTGATCGATGAATTCGCCGGAAATGATATTGCGCGTCTGATGGAAGATCCCGTTCGGCTGCATGCCCAGCTGTCGGCGGTCTATTCCTCGGGTGAAGTCTTTACCAGCCAGGTCTCGCCCTGGTGGATATGTTCGTCATCGGACTCGGTGTTTTTTGCCGCCGCAAACGGTCAATCGATCACGCGCGATGAATGGCTCAAACAGTCCAGCGAATGGGTTTCGGTACAAAACGGTCTGAACCAGAATTTGCTGAACAATATCCAGGTCGCTGCCAACGCCATGGTTGCGCGCTAGGGCTATGATAAGCCTTATTTGAATTGTCCGGACACGAAAATGATGGAGTCGGGACTGCTTATTGCTTAAATTCTGTCGTGTCGTCCGGCAGCGTCTGCTGCGTGCGCCAATGGATGCGGACGACGATTGGTAGAGCTGGAGGAGTTTCAGGATGACGAGCAGGTCCAGAACTCAAAAAAGCAAAAAAAGCGAAATGCTTGAAATTCGCATTTCGTATGAGCAGAAACAGGCATTGCTGGCCTATTGCCGCAACACAGGTGACAGCGCGAGTGGCCTTGTACGCAATCTGATTTCTGACCGCGTCGAACCTTCGTCCTGGCGCACGGTTTTCAACCGTGAAAGGACACAAGACATGCTTAACCTCCTCAGAACCAAACCCCGGGCAGCGTTGGCCGGTGCGGCCGGTAGCGCTGCGCTGATGGCGCTCGCCATTGCGGCGCCGTCTGGTGCACAAGATGCCCGCTCTGCTTATGACGCGCTGGATACGAATGGCGATGCAATCGTCACTCTGACCGAATTCGTGGACGTTGTGCGCAGCGAAGGCCTGGTCTGGAATCCGCGCGCCGACGCGAACGCCCCCCGGCGACAGGTCGGGCTTTCAGAACTGGAAGGCCATACACGCAGCGAGTTCCATCGCTACGACCGCAATCGTGACGGCCGGATGACGTATAACGAATTTTCTGGGCGCTATGTTGCTTTGCTCCATTCCAGCTTTGTCGCTCTTGATCGCAATTCGGACCGACACATCTCTGCTGATGAATTGGCAGTGTCGCTGGGCGGTATCGGTTATGACACCGCCTCGATCGAGCGCAACGCACGGCCTCGCGACGTGATGGCACGCGAAATGATCGCCGATTTCGATACCAACGATGATGGTCTTCTCGATTTCGAGGAATTCAGCGCTCCGGGCTAGCTTCAGGCGTCGAAGAGCATTGTGAAGAGCCGTCGGTTAATCCGGCGGCTCTTTGTCATTGTATCGGCGAAAACCGGCCTGCGACATTCGCAGTCCCGGCCATGATCTGAACCGCGCCCGGCGTTTGCTCCCATGGGTCTCAATTGATAGTCTCAAAAGCGACACATGCAGCGCGATTCCCGCGACCGCAACATGATTGCCGGGCAGCATTTCCGGTTGATTGACCGACCCAAGAGACGAGGCATTCCTTGAGCGACGAGACAGACGAGATTTCCGGCGGTCCCTATATCCCACAACCGCATGACGGGCCGAGCATTTCCATCGAAGAGGAAATGCGCTCATCCTATCTCGATTATGCGATGAGCGTGATCGTCAGCCGCGCCATTCCCGATGCGCGCGATGGTCTCAAACCCGTTCACCGGCGCATCCTCTATGCCATGCATGAGGGCGGCTATACGCACGACAAACCCTACAAGAAGTGCGCGAATGTCGTCGGTGATGTGATGGGTCGCTATCACCCCCATGGTGACAGCGCGATCTATGACGCTTTGGTCCGTTTGGCCCAGCCCTTCTCGATGAGCCTGGAGCTGATTGACGGGCAGGGTAATTTCGGTTCGGTTGAT
>CAXBKM010000164.1:0-5032 GCA_963976265.1 uncultured Maricaulaceae bacterium | reverse complement strand
CATGATGCCTATGGCGGAACACGGCGCCTGTTTGATGCCCGTGCCCGGACCGGTCGCATCTGTGTGGACTATATAGACCTGACCGATGCAGACGCATTTCAGCCCGCACTGTCGCGGCCCTGCCATCTGGTTTTCATCGAGACACCCTCCAACCCGCGCCTGCGGCTGACCGATCTTGAACGTATCTGCCAACAGGCGCGGCATGCCGGAGCCATCAGCGTTGTCGACAATACTGTGCTGACGGGGGCGCTCCAGCAGCCATTGAAATGGGGGGCCGACATTGTCGTCGCCTCCGTGACCAAAATGCTGAACGGGCATTCGGACATGGTGGGCGGTATGGTGGCCTGCGCTGATGCGGCGCGCGCGGAACGATTGGCCTGGTGGTTGAACACAATTGGTGTCGGTGGCGGTGCGTTTGACGCCTATCTCGCGACGCGCGGTTTGCGCACGCTGGCCATCCGCGCCGAGGCTCAATCTGCCGCCGCCCTGGAATTGGCCAAGCGGCTCGCCCATTTGCCAGATATCAAACGCGTTGATTATCCGGGCCTGACGACACATCCCGGGCACGATATCGCGCGACGCCAGCAATCGGATTTTGGGCCCATGCTCGGTTTTGAAATTGACGGTGATGCCGCGCGCGCGTGCGAATTTGTTCAGTCCCTGTCCGTATTCACTTTGGCGCAATCACTCGGCGGGACTGAAAGCCTGTGTTGTATTCCGGCCTTGATGACGCACGCCACAATGACGAGAGACGAACGCCGACAAGCCGGTATCAGCGATACGCTGATCCGCCTGTCCATTGGCCTGGAAAATATCGAAGATTTGTGGGCCGACTTGCTTGCGGCGATAGATCGCTAACCTACCAGGTCCGCGTGACGGACACCGCGGCGAAGTCTTCGCTCTCGTTGAAACCGACTGCCCCCGCGCGGTATTTGGTCCCGCGCCGAATATAGGCCAGTGACAAATCAACATCGCCCATTCGCATGGCGACACCGGCCTGAACATCGCCCACGACGGAGTAACGCTCATAGGTCATGGCATCGGTCAAATCGAAGCCTTCGCCGGGATCATATAAAAGCGCGCGGCTTTCGGCGCCGGCAAAGGCATACCATGATGGCCGCCCTTGATCGGCCTCATCGGCATACTGGCCAACGCGAACCTGTGCACCGGCACCGGCAGCAGGGCCTTCGGGACCAAAGCTCACCCCGGCGCGCGGGATAATCGCAAAATCGAGCTCTTCGCCCTGACCCGGCGCATCAAAGTGCGCAACATAATCAACGGCAACACTGCGCTCATCTTCCAGTTCAGGCTGAATGATCGCTTCTCTCGGGACAGAGGTCACACGATACAGGCGGCCTGATGCGGAATCGAATCGCGGGTCGAAGACGCGAACCTCAATCGTACCACCGCCCTGAATATGCGTGCGTGAAACGGGCTCGCCAGAGAATGCAGACACCGAACCGGGTTCAGACGCATGCGCGTCGAGAACACTGGACGCAAATGATTCGACAGCCGCTGGTGCGGGGGCGGGTGTCGACTGGTTTTGCAGGAGCGGTGCGAGAATCGCCGTAGACGGATCCCAGTCAGCGTCCATCGTCATGCCGGGGCTGACCATGAAGGCCAATATTCCCGACAAGGCGACAGTGCCTGCATAGGTTTTGCGTCTCAGGCGTAATCTGCGCATACGAAACTCCCCTTCCGTTATGCATTTAGAACACTAACACACGGTTTTTGGTTCCAAAACAGTAAACACCTTTCGTTCGCCCAAGCGAGCCGATTTTCGTACTTATTGTTACTTTTGAGTGACTGTAAATCCCTAACCTATTGACAGGCTAGGCATTCTTCATAGTCCGTTGGTGCCGCGGCCGCCATTGATTCTTCAATATCGGTTTTTTCTGTCGCATTGGCGAAACTCGCCCTCTGAACCGATTTGGACCGGCAATAATAGAGCGATTTCACGCCTTTTTCCCAGGCCGTCCAGTGCAGCATGTGGAGATCCCACTTATTGACATCACCCGGCAGGAAGATGTTCAGCGATTGCGATTGGCAAACAAATGGCGTGCGATCGGCGGCGTGTTCAATGACCCAGCGCTGATCGATTTCAAACGCGGTTTTGAACAAATCCTTCTCATACTGGTCGAGGCATTCGAGATGCTGAATAGACCCCTCATGTTCCAGAATCGAGGCCCAGGTCTCAGGCGTGTCCTCGCCCTTGTCGGCCAATAGCCGTGCCAATTGCGCGTTCTTGACCGGGAAGGATCCCGACAGCGTCTTGTGAACATAATAATTGGCCGGAATGGGTTCGATACCCGCAGATGTCCCGCCGCAAATGATTGAGATGGATGCCGTCGGCGCGATTGCCAGCTTGTGCGAGAATCGCGCCTTTACACCGCTTTTTTCAGCGTCCGGGCAGGCCCCGCGTTCTTCAGCCAGGCGCACCGATGCCGCATCGGCATGCTGACGGATATGCTTGAACATTTTCAAATTCCAGGACTTCGCCATGGGTGATTCAAACGGCGCGTTCTGGGCTTGCAGGAAGCTGTGAAAGCCCATCAACCCCAAGCCAACGGAACGTTCCTGCAACGCAGAATACACCGCCCGGTCCATTTCAGCGGGCGCACGGTCAATAAAGTCCTGAAGCACATTGTCGAGGAAGCGATAAATATCCTCGATAAAGTCCGGATCGTCTTTCCATTCGAGAAATTTCTCGGCGTTCAGCGATGACAGGCAGCAAACCGCCGTGCGATCACGACCCGTATCATCAAGGCCGGTTGGCAGCATGATTTCCGAACACAGATTGGACTGGCGCACTTTCAGGCCCAGCTTGCGCTGGTGAGCGGGCAGCGCCTTGTTCACCGTGTCAGAATAAATGATGTAGGGCTCGCCGGTCTGCAGGCGAAGCTCGAGAATTTTCTGCCACAGCTTGCGCGCATTGATCGTGCGGACTGCCTTGTTCGACTTGGGCGAAATCAGATCAAACTCGGCATCATCGCGGACAGCTTCCATGAAGTCGTCGGTGATGTTGATACCGTGATGCAGGTTCAAACTCTTGCGATTGAAATCGCCGGATGCCTTGCGGATTTCCAGAAATTCCTCGATTTCCGGATGGTGGATGTCGAGATAAACCGCAGCCGATCCACGGCGCAGCGAGCCTTGTGAGATTGCCAGGGTCAGCGAGTCCATCACCCGGATAAAGGGGATGATGCCGCTGGTCTGCCCATTCTCTCCAATTTTTTCGCCTATTGAGCGAACTTCGCCCCAATACGTGCCGATACCGCCGCCATTGGATGCCAGCCAGACATTCTCATTCCAGGAGCCGACAATGTCGTCGAGCGAATCGCCCACCGAATTGAGAAAGCATGAAATCGGCAAGCCGCGCGTTGCGCCACCATTTGACAGGACAGGCGTAGCCGGCATGAACCACAAATTCGACATGTAGTCATAGAGGCGCTGAGCATGCTCGGTATTATCGGCATAGGCGATCGATACGCGCGCAAACATGTCCTGATAGGATTCGCCTAACAGGAGATAACGGTCAACGAGAGTCTTCTTGCCAAAATCCGTCAGCAACGCATCGCGTGACGGATCGATTTTGACACCTTTAACCAGCTTCAAATGAGACGCATCCTGAGCCTTTGGCTTGCCACGGCGGGCAGGCTTGGCTTGGACTTCTTCAATCGATTTTGCTGCACCGGCAGCCGAATCCATAGGCGTCATTTGATGTCTCTCCCCCCGTTTCGCAGCGCGCAGCTATCCCGTCGCGCGGGAAACGCTTTCTCGCGCCGCGAACTCGGAAATTCCTTTATGATGTGTCTGCTGGTCTCAGCCGACGCAACATATAGTGCTAAAGGTCGACGCTCGGGTCAACGCCCTTTTAGGGCAAAAACCGGTTTTTTTGGTTAACGAATCCCTAATCGCCTGTCAGCACTGAAGATAAAAATTAAACTCTTTGCACAGACAAGACTCGCCGTGAATCCGGCTTCACAAATTGAGCAGTTCGGGATCGCCGCCCTGTGCTGCAATGTTCACAGTGATGACCCGTTCTGCAGCAAAGCGCGACAGATAATGCGGACCACCGGCCTTGGGTCCGGTTCCGGACAGGCCCTCTCCACCGAAGGGTTGAACCCCCACAACGGCTCCGGTCATGTTGCGATTCACATAGACATTGCCCGCGGGAACGCGATCACTGATCGTGCGCTGGAATTCGGCGACTCGCGAATGAATGCCCAACGTCAAACCATAGCCCTTGGCCGCCAATTGTTCGGTCAACGCGCCCAAATTCTTGCGCTTGTAACGCAGAACATGAAGGACCGGCCCGAACTTTTCATCATCCAGCAGATCCAGCGATGGCAGTTCGACCAGTGCGGGACCAAAAAACGACCCGGCCCGCCGCAACTCACCGGCATCAACCTGTTTGAGAATTTTGGCCTCTGTACGCATGACCTCCAGATGCGCGTCCAGCTTGGCGCGCGCAGCATTGTCGATAATTGGGCCAACATCGGTAAAGGCATCGCCCGGATCACCCAGCGCCAATTGGTCCATCGCACCGACCAGGCCTTCGATGAAATCATCAGCCGTGTCTTCGGGCAAAAGCAGAAGACGCAGTGCCGAACATCGTTGTCCGGCCGATCCAAATGCGGAGATAATCGCGTCGTCGATCACTTGCTCTTTCAGGGCGGAAGTGTCGACGAACATCGCATTGAGCCCGCCTGTCTCGGCAATCAAAATGGGGATCGGCCCATTCGTGCCCGCCAATGCGCGATTGATTCGCCGCGCTGTATCCGTTGAACCGGTAAAGGCGACGCCCGCGACACGGTCGTCACTGGTCAAAGCGGAACCCACGGTCGCACCTGGCCCCGTGATCAAATGGAGCACGTCGACCGGCACACCGACCTTGTGGAAGAGCTTTACCGCCTCAAAGGCGATCAGCGAGGTTTGTTCTGCGGGTTTTGCCATCACGGCATTACCAGCCGCCAGCGCCGCTGCGACCTGACCGGTGAAAATCGCCAGCGGGAAATTCCACGGGCTGACG
>CAXBKM010000163.1:0-5066 GCA_963976265.1 uncultured Maricaulaceae bacterium | reverse complement strand
ATGCGCCCGAAAAGGCCTGTCCGCCCTCACCCGGCACCATGAAAGCGGCAACAAGCGCCGCAACCACCAGCAGTCCGGCTGTCAAAGGGGCGACAAAAGCGGCGGCCTTGTCGTGATCCCTGACGAAGACGCCCAGCATCAGAAGGGCCATCGCTCCGATTGCCAGAACCAGTTCCGGTGCGAAGAGCATGTATTCAGCGGTGAGCGTTGAAAGGTTCATCGCTTCGGCCCCTACTGTGCGCTGGCGGCAAGGGCCGCCTGGTAATTGGAAAGCAGTTGCTCAACCGAGGCCGCCGTCACATCCGTGATCAGCGTCGAGAAGAAGCCGAGCACAAGCGTGGCAATGATCAGCGGCAGGAATATCGCCCATTCGCGGATATTCATGTCGTTGATCTGGGCCAGCTTCGGATTGGTCAGATCGCCGAGCACCAGATTGCGGTAGGCCGTCAGCATGTAGACTGCCGACAGGATCACGCCGATCGCCGCGCCGGCCGCCGCCCAGGTCGAGACCTGGAAAGTGCCGATCATGGCCATGATCTCGCCGACAAAGCCGGATGTGCCCGGCAGGCCGACATTGGCCATGGTGAACAGGGCCAGGACGGCCGCATAGACGGGCATCCGGTGCACCAGCCCGCCATAGAAGGCGATCTCGCGAGTGTGCATCCGGTCATAGATGACACCGACGGCAAGGAAGAGCGCACCCGAAATGACGCCGTGCGAGAGCATCTGGAAAATCGCCCCCTGCACGCCAAGTTCGGTCATGGCAAAAAGGCCCATGGTCACAAGGCCCATATGTGCCACGGAGGAATAGGCGATCAGCTTCTTGATGTCGGTCTGCCGGAAGGCCACAAGCGAGGTGTAGATGATGGCGATCACCGACAGCACAAAGACCAGCGGGGTGAAATAGGCCGTCGCATCCGGGAACATCGGGATCGAGAACCGCAGAAAGCCATAGCCGCCCATTTTCAGAAGCACACCGGCCAGAATGACCGAACCTGCAGTGGGCGCTTCCACGTGCGCATCCGGCAACCATGTGTGGACCGGCCACATCGGCATTTTCACCGCAAAGGACGCGAAGAAGGCGAGCCACAGCCAGGTCTGGATTTCGGCCGCAAACGGCGTCGCCAGCAATACCTCGATATTCGTGGTGCCGGCCTGCAGATACATGAAGACCATGGCGACCAGCATGAGCACCGAGCCCAGCAGGGTGTAGAGGAAGAATTTGAACGCGGCATAGACCCGGTTGGCTCCGCCCCAGACGCCGATGATCAGGAACATCGGGATCAGACCACCTTCAAAGAAAATGTAGAACAACACCATGTCGAGCGCACAGAAGACACCGATCATCAGCGTTTCCAGAATCAGGAAGGCGATCATGTAATCGGCGACGCGCTTCTCGATCTTCCAGCTGGCCAGAATGGCAATCGGCATCAGGAAGGCGGTCAGCAGCACGAAGAGGACAGACAGGCCGTCCACGCCCATGCGATAGCCCATGCCCAGCTCGGTAAACCAGGGCACGTATTCGACCATCTGGAAGCCGGGGTTTTGCGGATCGAACTGGATCATCACCACAATTGCCAGGGCAAAGGTGACGAGCGTCGTCAGCAGGGCCACGCCACGCGCATTCTTTTCGATGAAGGCCGAGTCCTCGGCGCGCGAGAACATCTTGAAAAGGATGATGACGAGCGCACCGGCCAGCGGCGCAAAGGTTACGGCAGAGAGCATTTATTCGCCTCCCGCGCCGGTCATGGCCCAGATGGTGAGTGCCACCACCCCGATCAGCATGACAAATGCGTAGTGATACAGGAATCCTGACTGTGCCCGCGACAGCCGCCGTGCCGCCGCCATCGCCGACGCGGCAAAACCGTTGGGCCCGAAACCGTCAATGATGCGCCGGTCGCCGACCTTCCAGAAGATGTCGCCAAGCGCAGCGGCGCCCCGGACAAAGACGAAATTGTAGATCTCGTCGAAATACCATTTGTTCAGGAGGAAGCTGTGCAGCGGACCTCTGCGTGCCGCCAGCCGGGCCCCAAAGCCCTCATGGCGGATGTAAAGGAACCAGGCCAGCGCAAAACCGGTCACGGTCACAAACAGGGGCGTCCAGAGCACCCAGACCGGCGGGTGGTGTCCGCCATGGTGTTCCTCCTCAGCGCCGTGATCGCCTGCACTCTCCGCAGCGTGACTGTCGACGGCCTGCGATGGTGCTTCGACATCTCCCGCACCGACGGCAGCCTCCAGCGAGTCCGATTCCAGTTCGGAATGTCCGGCCAGAACTTCCTCTGCCAGGGAGGCACGGTAATCATCGCCATAATTGCCCTCGGCATAGGGACCGGCGGGCAGCGAGTCTTCCCAGAAGGTGAAGGCATTACGGCCCACAAACTGATCCTTGAAGGCCATACCGGCGAAAACTGCCCCCACGGCCAGCAGGACCAGCGGAATCATCATCACGGGCGGGCTTTCATGCGCGTGATCGAGCACTTCTTTCTCGCCACGGAACTTGCCGTGGAAAGTCATGAAGATCAGGCGCCAGGAATAGAAGCTGGTCAGACCGGCGGCGATGACGCCGACCCAGAAGGCCAGCATGCCGAACGGCACCCCTTCCTCGCCCATCATGAAGGCTTCCTCGATGATCATGTCCTTCGAGAAGAAGCCGGCAAAGCCGATGGGCGTTCCGGGAATGCCCACGCCGGTCAGGGCCAGCGTGCCGATAATCATCAACAGATAGGTGGCCGGAAGCGCCTGGAAGGTGCCGCCCATCTTGCGCATGTCCTGCTCATGATGAAGTCCGTGGATGACCGAACCGGCCCCCAGGAAGAGCAGCGCCTTGAAGAAGGCATGGGTGAACAGGTGGAACATGGCCGCGGAATAAAGGCCGAGACCGGCGGCAAAGAACATGTAGCCGAGCTGGGAGCAGGTCGAATAGGCGATGACGCGCTTGATATCGTTCTGCGCCAGACCGACCGTCGCCGCAAACAGCGCGGTGGTAGCCCCGATGACCGTCACGAACGCCGAGGTCATCGGTGCCGCTTCAAACAGCGGGTAGCAACGGCAAACGAGGAAAACGCCGGCCGTCACCATGGTGGCGGCGTGAATCAGCGCGGACACCGGCGTCGGGCCTTCCATCGCGTCGGGCAGCCAGACATGGAGGAAGAATTGCGCGGATTTCCCCATCGCGCCAATGAAGAGCAGGAAGGCGATCAGCTCGATCGCATTGTATTCCAGGCCGAGGAAATTCCAGGTCAGGGCGGCCATGCCTTCTACATCGCTGAAGACGCTGTCAAAGCTGACGGAACCGAAGACGGCAAAGACCGCCATGATGCCGAGTGCAAAGCCGAAATCACCGACCCGGTTGGTGACGAAGGCCTTGATGGCGGCGTTGTTGGCGGACTTTTTCTTGTACCAGAAACCGATGAGCAGATAGGAGGCGAGACCGACGCCTTCCCAGCCGAAGAAGAGCTGGAGGAAGTCATCAGCGGTCACCAGCATCAGCATGGCGAAGGTGAAAAGCGACAGGTAGCTGAAGAAGCGCGCCCGGTGCGGGTCGTCGCTCATATAGCCCCAGGAATAGACGTGGACGAGCGATGAGACGCTGGTCACGACGACCAGCATGACCGCCGAGAGCGGATCCAGCCGCAGGGCCCAGCTGGCGTGGAAGTCACCGATCTGCATCCAGGTTGCCAGCGGAATCGTGCGCGCATTCTCGGCGAATATGACGTCATAGAAGACCCAGGCCGAGAGCACGGCCGACAGGATCAGCAGGCCGGTGGTGATGACCTGTGCCGCACGGTCGCCGATGAATCGCTGGAACAGTCCCGCGATAATGGCGCCTGCGAGCGGGCCGAAGACGATGAGGATCGGTGCCATGGCCTCTAGCCCTTCATCAGATTCACGTCTTCGACCGAAATGTTTCCACGGTTCCGGAAGTAGACGACAAGGATTGCAAGGCCGACTGCGGCTTCAGCCGCCGCAACCGTCAGGACGAACATGGCGAAAACCTGCCCGGCGAGATCGCCGAGATAGGAAGAGAACGCCACGAGATTGATGTTGACGGCGAGCAGAAGGAGCTCGACCGACATCAGCAGAATGATGACATTCTTGCGGTTCACGAAAATGCCGAAGACACCGATCGTGAACAGGATCGCGGCAACCGCGAGATAGTGTGACAGCCCGATCTCGGTCATTCGCCCAGCCCCTCTCCGGATTTCACATCCTGCATGGTCACCGCCGTCTTGCGGTCACGGCCCACCTGTTCGGCAATATTCTGCCGCTTGATATGCGGCTTGTGGCGCAGGGTCAGGACGATGGCGCCGATCATGGCGACCAGAAGGACCAGACCGGCCGCCTGGAAGAAATACGCATAATCATCGTAGAGCAGCATGCCGAGCGCCTCGACATTGGACACGCCTTCCGGCGTGGCGCTGGCACCGGCCGGCGCGACCACATTGGCTTCGGTCCAGGCATTGCCGACAATGATCAATTCCGTCGCCAGGACGATCGAAACCAGCGCGCCGAATGGCAGATAGCTGAGGAATCCCTGCTTCAACTCGGTAAAATCGACGTCCAGCATCATGACCACGAACAGGAAGAGCACTGCGACCGCGCCGACATAGACGACGACGAGCAGCATGGCGAGAAACTCGGCACCGAGCAGGACAAACAGGCCGGCGGCCGAGAAGAAGGCGAGGATCAGCCACAGCACAGACCGGACTGGATTTCTTGCGGCCACGACGAAGAAGGCGGACAGCACCGTCACGCTCGCCAGTATCCAGAATGTAATTACCTGCAGCATCAGCCGCCCCGTTCTTGTGTTGCGCCTGCCCTAGCGGTAGGGCGCGTCCAGTTCCAGATTGCGCGCGATCTCGCGTTCCCACCGATCGCCATTCGCAAGCAGTTTTTCCTTGTCGTAGTAAAGCTCCTCGCGGGTTTCCGCGGCGAACTCGAAATTCGGGCCCTCGACGATGGCATCCACCGGGCAGGCTTCCTCGCAGAAGCCGCAATAGATGCATTTCACCATGTCGATGTCGTAGCGCGTGGTGCGGCGCGAACCGTCTTCGCGCGGCTCGGCC